>CALXJN010000029.1 GCA_944388635.1 uncultured Clostridia bacterium | reverse complement strand
CATATCTGGAGCACTTGCTAGTATTAGTCCTAAAATGTTAGGTTGTTTTTTATAATAATAGTAAATCAGCTTGTTACATCCGTAACTATGTCCAATCAAAATAAATCTTTTATAACCTAATTCATTGAAATTTAATAACAAATCATATAGAATATTTTCAGAAAGAGAACGAAGTTCGTAACCTGTATGTGATTCGCTCCATTAAGTAAAATCGTCACACTTTGGCGAAGCATTGATAAATCAACTGTAAGGAGTACTTTCAATAAGGACATTTATTGAAAAGTACTCCTTTGGTTTTACAGTATAGTTTGAATACTATGCTGTTTTTGCATTTTTAATATTTTGCTGAAAGGCATTTTCTAATTCATACTCAGTTAGTGGAATACCTATTATTCCAACTCCTGCATAGTAAATATCTATTTGTTGATACTTCTTACCATTCAACTTAGTTTGTTGATATACATATATTTTATCAATTAGCTCATTTACAATTTCTGGTGTTAATTCTTTGATTTCAGTATATTTTTTTACTTTATCAATAAAATTTGTTAAATCAAGTTCTTGTTGTTTAGTTTTATCAATAGTAGTAGATAATTCATTAATTCTTTCTTTTAAGTCTTTTTGTTCTCTTTCATAATTTAGTGATAAAGTTGCAAATCTTTCATCAGTAATTTTACCAGAAACGTTATCTTCATAAATACGCTGTATTAAATTATCAATATCTTTTACTCGTTTTTCATATTGTGATAATAGTTTCTTATTAGTAATATCTTCTTTTCTTTGTTCTTCTAATGAAGTTGCTAGTTTTTCTTCTATAAATAAATTTTCATAAGATGAAATATAAGATATTACTTGTTTGATATTATCTAATACTAATTCTCTTAATACAATATCCTTTATATTATGGCTAGTACAAGATTTTGTAGAATTGTTTTTATAGTTTGAACATCTATAAAAATCTTTGTCTGGTGTAAAATTATTAGCAGTACAATAATAAAGTTTAGCTCCACAATCCCTACAAAATAGATGACCAGAGAATATACTAATTTTACCTGTTCTAGTAAGTCTTTGTTTATTCTCTCTAAGTCTTTGTGCTGTATTCCAAGTTTCTTCATCAATAATAGCCTCGTGGGTATTTTTAAATATTTTCCATTGCTCCTTTGGAAGTTTTATTTTAGTTTTATCTTTAAAAGAACGAGTGGTATATCTAAAATTTATTGTATCTCCTATATATTCCTGCCTATCTAATATTTTGGTTACTGTTATTGGATACCAATAATGTTTTACTTCTGAGAGTGGATTTTGTGTTTTCATACCTAAACTTTGATGATATTCTGTCGGATTCATTATTCCTTCTTCTGTAAATTTTTTTGCTATCTGAGAAGGAGTAGAGCCTTGTATAAATAAAGTAAATATTCTTTTTATAATTTTTGCTGCAGGTTCATCAATGATCCATTTACTTTTATCGTTCTCATCTTTTTTATATCCAAAAGGTGGGTTTGTTGTTAAAGGTATACCAGAATTACCTTTATTTTTCATTACAGCTCTAACTTTTTGACTTGTATTTTTTGCATGCATTTCATTAAACCAATCTTGAATAGACAAGAAGTCATTAAGTCCTTTGTCAGTATCAATATTGTCCATTATTGCAATATACCTAACATTAAGTCTTACAAAATCTTCTTCTAATAATTGACCAACTATAAGCCTATTTCTACCAAGTCTTGAATGGTCTTTTACTATAATTGTTCCAATTTTACCTTGTTCTGCAAGTTCCATTAATTCCATAAAAGCAGGTCTTGTAAAACTCGTTCCAGAATAACCATCATCTACAAAGAATTTAGTATTGATAAAATTATTATCTTTAGCATATTTACTTAAAATTGATTTTTGATTTTTAATACTATTGCTTTCTCCTAGCTGTTCATCATCTCTTGATAAACGGCAATATAAAGCAGTTATTTTTTCGTTATTTGACTGTCCCATAAAAACTCCTTTCTTTTAGACAGCCGAATATGATATAAATTGTTACAATTTTAATTTGTAGTGTTCACATAATACCATATTCGGATTGGCAGTGCAAGTATATTTAAGATTTTTTTGTTAGTCTAAAAATTTTTGCTAATATGCTTTCTTCAGCATTTTCATCAAAGTAAGTATTTACTTTGTATACTGTGCCGTTTATTTCTTTTTCAAAGTTCAATTTATTTTCTATTGCAATATTATCTCTAAAATATTGTAATCTTTCATCTTCAGTCATATTTTCTAATTTTTTATAATATTCTTGTTTCAGGTTTTCAACATATGCATATTCTTCATTAGAGAGTTCAATTCTATATATTTTTTCATTATCTTGCATCTCTATCAGCCCTCCTTTTCTTGGATTCAGGAGAGTTCTTTAGTTTTTGCTTTTCTAATCTAGCTTTTTCTTTTGCTTCTTCACGAGCTTTTCTTTCCGCTTGTATTTTTTCTTGTTCAATTCTTTGTCTTTCTAATTCATCTTGTTTTTCTTTATCAAATAAACTTTTAAAGAAATCTGCAACTTTTTGTGGTGCAAGTTTTATAGCATGGAAGTAATCTTTTGTTTTTTCTACTAAACCATCATATTTTTCTATCCATCTATTTACGGTGTTCCTTAAATTTTCAATTCTAGTATCTCGTTCATAAATTTCTTTATCTGCTACAATTCCTTTTTTTGCATATTGGGTCAATGTTTCATAATCTTTTAGTTCTAATTCAATTTTCTTTGAGAACTTCTTTTGTTTACCTAGGTTTGAAATATCTTCAACCTTTTTATCGTATTGCATATAGTTATCAAAATTAGATTGTTTTTCATCAACACTATTTGCTATTTTTTCAAGTTTTTCAGTTTCTTTCTTAATTTTAAATTCTAAATCAGATAAGTGTTCTTTTGTACTACCTTTAATACCACGAATAAATCCTCTATAACCGCTATCAGACATATATTGAAAAAATCTGTCTTGTAATAAGCTATATGATTTTATTAGTTTAGCTTTTCCATTTTCATCATATACAAGATTACCAAAGTTATCAGTTAATTGTTCTGATTTCCATTTCTTACTATGGCTTACTTGATTGATTATTTCTTTTGTAGTTCCTATAAGAGATTTGTCTTTACATCTTTTAGACCATTTTATTTCTTTCTTAACAACAGGTATTGCTACAACATGTAAATGATAATGATATATAGGCTTTCCATATTCTTCTGATAGAGCCGTATTTAGTTCATCAGCGTGCATAACAGCTGATATTATATTATCATTGCCCATTTCTTTTTCAGCAAAGTGAAATGCCTTTTCATAAAATCCTTTTGCAAATTCATAACCACCATTTTTTTCAAAATAGTCGGAGTTAATATCAAATATAATTTCATCAAATACTTTTGCATTATCTTTTAGTCCTCGAAGTGATATTTCTCCATCATCAATCATTTCTTTTAATCTTTCGTTATAAGTGCTTTCGCATTTTTTGTAATGCACATTGTTTGGTGTTTGAGTTAAGTCAACATTCATATTAGAGTAAGATTTGTTTTTTCGTTCATTATGTCTCTCTGCCTTTACAATACTTGCTCTAGTATAAGTTTTTACTCTAGCTACCGAATAGTTTGTTTTGTCCATTTAAATATCCTTTCTTGCAGGTAGCAAGAAGCGACCAAAGGGAGCTGTTACATAACTTTCTAACGAAAGTATGTAACCCACTATGACACTTTCAAAACTTCGTTTTGCAAAGATGTCGTGGGCTCCTAGCGGAGTGCTCCTAAATTATCTCATTTTCACTCGATAATTTAGGTTTGGCTTCGCCAAATCAAAATAATATTTTTCATCTCCATTCAAATATTATTTTGACTACTGAAAAATTTTTTGCATACCTGCATAAAATTTTTTCAGTATCTTATTGCTATGCTTTGGAAGAAAATAGGGCAATACCTATATAGTCTTTTTTAGCATAACAAAAAGACCCATTAGGCACAACAAATAAAACTACCTATATTGCATTTTTTTGCAAAGTAGTGAGTTTTACTTGAAACATGCTAATCGGTCTTAACCACTGCTGGACATTTTACAAACTATTCTTCTAAACCAGCCAAAATATTTTTCACCGCATTGGGTTAATAAGTTTCCTACAAATCTTAATTTTCAATTTTGGAGAAAGATAGAAAATAGTTTATTGTATCCCTTACTAACCAGTGTTTCGTGTCTATTAATTTTTCAGTTACCATAATAAATGGTAAAACTAATATATCATCAAAACCGCTATTTGTCAATGAAATTTGACAAATATATCCAAATTGATTGAAATTTACATAAAAACATGGTATAATATTCAATGTTAAAAATAATATTTAGAGGTAAAAAATGGGAGTTGAATTATTTAAACACAACGCAATCGCCTATGACAAAGTTACTAAAATGTTTGAAACAGAAAATAGAGTCTGTGTTGTACATCCAACAGGTTGTGGCAAATCTTTTATAAGTTTAAAATGGTTAGAAGAAAATAGAGATAAAAGAGCAATTTTTCTAGCACCAACCGTTTCAATATTAAGGCAAATAACAAAACATATAGAATTTTGTGGAATGTCTATGAAAGACTTTCCATTTTTAAAGAGATATACATATTCTAAATTATCTAGAATGACTGATGAGGAAATTTCTAAACTAGATGTAGATATGATTGTGTTAGACGAGTTTCATCGTTGTGGTGCAAGTGAATGGGGTAGAGGGATTGCTAATTTGATTAACAATAACAACTCTGCAAAAGTTTTAGGATTTTCAGCAACACCGATTAGATATTTAGATGAACATAGAAATATGGCAGAAGAATTATTTCATGGTAATGTAGCATCTGAAATAACATTAGAAGAAGCTATGGTTAATGGAATTTTACCAATACCAACATATATAAATGCTGTCTATTCCTTTAAAGATGATATCGAACATATGCAAGAAAGAATAGATAAGGAAAAAAGAGAAACTGAAAGACTACAAGCTCAACAATATTTAGATGATGCAAAAAAGATACTTGAAAGAGCGGATGGACTTCCTGAAATTTTTCAAAAGCATATAAAAAATAAAGCAGGTAAATACATTGTATTCTGTAGAGATAAAGAACATATGCAAAGAATGATGGAAGAATCAAAAGCTTGGTTTCAAAATGTAAATGAGCAAATTGACACATATTCTATGGCATCATTTATTCCAAAGTCTGAAAACTTAAAAGTATTTGAAGAATTCTATCATTCAGATAATGAGCATTTGAAATTGTTATTTTCAATAGATATGCTAAACGAGGGAATTCATGTTCCTAATATAGATGGAGTAATAATGCTTAGACCAACTGAATCACCTATTATTTTTAAACAACAATTAGGTAGAGCATTATCAGTTGGACATAATAGTAATCCGATAGTATTTGATATAGTTAATAATGTTCAATCTTGTGAAATGGTATCACATTTTTATAGAGAGTTAAGAGAAAGAGCATTAGTAAAATTCACACAAACAGGAAGAAAAGAAGACGAAGCAAAAATTGATGCATTTAAAATTTCAGATACAGTTAGACAAATACAAGATATATTTAGTAAAATAGATAATTGTTTAAGTTTATCTTGGGATGATTATTATGAGTTAGCAGTTGAGTATTATAAAGAACATGGAAATTTACTAGTTCCAGTTAATTATAGTAAAAATGGAATGAATTTAGGATATTGGATTATTGACCAAAGAAAGACTATGAAAGGTCAAGGTCATCGAAGAGATTTAACGGAAAAACAAATAGAAAAATTAGATGCAATAGGAATGGTTTGGGATAAATTTAAAGAACAATGGGACGAAACATATGCTATTGCAAAAGCATATTATGAAGAAAATGGCAGTTTGGATGGGTTAATAGATATAAAAATAGATGGTAAAAATATATATCAATGGCTAGGAGATCAAATTAAATCATATAATAAGGGAACTTTATCAGAAGAAAGAACTCAACTTTTAGAGCAAATTGGAGTGGTTTGGGATAAAAATGAGGCAAGATGGCAAGAAATGTATGATTTGGCTCAAAAGTATTATGAAGAAAATAGCAGTTTATTATCTATTAAAGATGAAAATTTGAGGAATTGGATACAAGTACAAAGACAAGCATATAAAGGAAAAGGAAGTTATACTAAACTATCAGAAGAACAGATACAAAAATTAGAAGCTATTGGAATGGTTTGGGATGTAAAAGGAAAAGAGTTCTCCGATATGTATGAGCTAGCTAAAAAATACTATGAAGAACACGGAGATTTACTTTTACCAGATAAATATGAAATAGATGGAAAGAAGGTTTCTAGTTGGATTAAAGATAAAAGAAAAGCATATAAAAATGGAACTTTAACAGGAGAACAGATAGAACAACTAGAGGCAATTGGTATGATATGGGATGTGCGACAATATCAATGGAAAACCATGTACCAACAAGCACAAGAATATTATAATGAACATGGAAATTTATTAATCACTCCAAAGATAAATAAAAAATTGTATCAATGGTTAAAAAACCAAAGAAAGCTATATATGGAAGAAGGAAAATTGACAGAGCAACAAAAAGAGCTTTTATCTATAATAGAAATTGATCAAGAAGTAAAAAAAGACATTGATGCAAAACCTAAAGTAAAAACAAAGGAAAGTCCTTCAAGAAATGATATTTGGGAATGTATGTATGAACAAGCACAAGAATATTTTGAACAACATGGAAATTTATTAGTTCCTAGAATAGAAGAATATAAACAATTAAGTAGTTGGATTAAAACTCAAAGAAGAAAATACAAAACAAATAATGAAAAAAGCAACTTGAGTAAGGAACAAATTGAAAGATTAGAAGCAATTGGAATGGTTTGGGATGTTATACAACATCGATGGAATATAATGTATGAACAGGCTGAAGCATATTACCAACAATATGGAAGTTTATCAATTCCAGATGAAAGAGAAACTGAATATAAACAATTAAGAACTTGGATACAAGAACAAAAATTAAAATATAATAGTGAAGATGAAGCAGATTTATCTAAAGAGCAAATTGAACAGTTAGAATCAATTGGTATAGTTTGGAATGTGAATCAAGCTAGTTATGATAATATGTACAAACAGGCACAAGAGTATTTTGAACAACATGGAGATTTGTTAGTTCCTAGAACCGAAGAATATAAAGCTTTAGTGAACTGGATCAAATCCCAAAGAAGAAAATATAACTCAGAAAATGGTTTATCTCAAGAAGAAATAGAAAGTTTAGAATCAATTGGAATGGTTTGGGATGCTAAACAACATCAATGGGATACAATGTATGCACAAGCAAAAGCATACTATGAAGAACATGGTAATTTATCATTTCCTTACAATGATAAAAGATATAAAAAATTAAGAACTTGGATACAAAATAAAAAAAGTGGATATTATGGAAAAGGTACGTGTCGATTGACTGAAGAACAAGTAGAACAATTAAGAGCAATTGGAGTAATTCAAGATGATGATGCAGAGCATAGAGAAAGTCTAGAAGAATTAGAAGATAAATTGCAATCATTAGCGAAAAAGAAAAAACAAACCAGTCAGCTAGTTGAAGATTATCAAAATTTACAACAAAAAACATCTCAAGATAAAGGAGTAGAAAAATAGTATATGAAAAATTTGTTAGTAGAAAGTATGCAATTAAATAATAGTAGTTTATTAGAATTACAAAAATTGTTCAGAAATGGTATAATTAAAGAAAATGATATTCCAAAAGAACAATTACATGAATTAAAAAAATTATACCATGAACAAATTAATTTTTTGGAAAACTCCATAGAAGCTGATAGACAAAAAATATTAAAGATTAAAAATCAGTTATAAAGGTCTTGATAAAAATATTTGTGAAAAATTTGACAAATACTTAAAAGTTAAGTATAATAAATATAGGAAATGACAATCGCAGAAATGCGGTTACCACATAAAAATATGGATAAACGACACATCGCTCTGCCAAGCAAATGTGCCGTTTTTTTATTTGATCAAAAAGATAACTAAAGTTATAATTAAGGCAATATTTATGATAGTTACACCTATTAATCCGTAGAATAATAGATAGATTATTGCTAATAATGCTGATTCTACCATAGACACCACCTCCGTTCTCACAGTAAAACTGTGTATGTAGGTGGCAACACGAACACATCTACTTTTCTCATTTCCTATAAACATTACTATACAGTATTTTTTAATAAAATTCAACCGAACAAAACAAACTTTTACAACTTTTTTAATATTAATAGTAAATATACCTTTGAAAAATTATTTCTTCTACAGAATTTTTTATATTATTCATTTTTCGAACCCATTCCATTTGATTATTAGCTTTTAATTCTTCTGTTATATTTTCTCTTTCAGCTAGTTGTTTCATTAAAATATCAAATTGATTTTTACATTCTATATCTGTATTATATAAGTGCTCATCTAACTTATTATTCATAAATAAAATAATGTATTCAGCTTTCTTATGATTTTTTAAATAATTCA
The DNA here is from genome assembly GCA_944388635.1 of uncultured Clostridia bacterium. Lineage (GTDB taxonomy): Bacteria > Bacillota > Clostridia > TANB77 > CAG-508 > JAAWPK01. Next base: position 477 of record CALXJN010000029.1, on the reverse strand, counting down.
ATCTCATTCTTCCATACTTGCCTAAGTGATAATTTTTAAATTTACTTTCTTCAAGTGTTAAATTGGGTATATAGTAATCTCCTATTTTAGTATATGTAATTTTATTATTCATTTATAAAAACCCCCATAAATTAATTTTCACTACAAATTTGACTAGATAATTTATATCTTCATTCGACAATCTAACATAATAAAATTTTGGAAGAAGTCGTTAAGAATATTTTGTCCTTATTAAACTTCTCCCAAAAGGTTGATTTTTTTTGTGCGACAGGCATGTCGTTTAGCTAATCGGTGGAAGTCCGTAGTGGAGGTAGATATCGCCAACCAAAGATGTATAAATTTGGATAAATTGCTTGACAACAACAAACAAATGTTTTATAATATTACTAATCTAATGCAAGGATGTGAATTTATGGAAGAAAATAAATTATCAATTCAAAATGAAATATCTAATGAAGAAATAAAAAATTTAATATA
>CALXJN010000028.1 GCA_944388635.1 uncultured Clostridia bacterium | reverse complement strand
ATTCACTGAATGCAAAATGTCTGGAAAAGTTTTGTAAAATTGTAAAAAATAGTATAAATTTCTAAGTTCAAAACCTTTTCCATATTCTTTTTTTAACTCTTTTGATAACTTTTTTAAGATTTCTGTTCCATAATCCGCTCTATTTTCGCTTTTTAATTCTTCTTTTGCTATTCTATATCCAATAAGCCAATTTCTTTCTACTAACGCAATATTTACTGATTGATAAGCATAGTTGCGGGCAGATTCAATAATAGAACATACATCTTCTACTACATTATTTGTATTTTTATAGTTAATAATTAATGAGTTGTTTTCCAATTCCATTTATATTCCTGCTTTCTTTTATAAAATTATTTTTGATATAAAACTAAATTTAATATGCCATGCCTAGACATATTAAATTTAGTTTTTGAGCTAAATATATTTTGAAACATATAAATATATTTATGCACTTTTTCTGCAGCCTATATACTCATAAAACAATTTAGGTGAAATGTAATAAGTCCAGTGTGAACTTAGTTTGACTGCTGTTCCAAAAGGAAATCTATCATTTCTTAAACCAACTCTAAGAAATTGTTCAGACTTTCCCATTAGCTTAGAGGCTTCTTTTACAGATATTTGATTTGTTTCTGTATCGCTCATACAGATCCTCCTTTCAAAAAAAATTATATAAGGTTGATTGTACTTCTTTTGTTTGTATCGATTGATATTATATATCATTTTTGATTGTATGTCAATACTTTGCACAAATATTTTTTGTTTTCTATTGACATGTATTTATTTTATTTGTATAATATATTTCATATAAGGAGTTGATTGAATGAAAAATAGACTATACGAATTAAGAACGGAACAAAATTTGTTCCAAGAGCAACTTGCTCAAAAGATTAATTGTTCACAACAATTAATAAGCAATTATGAGACAGGTAAATTAAGAAGAGTACCTGTAGATTTTGAAGAAAAATTATGTAATTATTTTAATTGTAGCATTGATTATCTACGTTGTAGAAGTAATGTTAGAAATGAAGAAAAATACTCAGATACTTTGATTAAAATAGAAAAAATGATTGAGGAATTTTATTTAAATGATAACACAAAAAAAGGAAGTAAGCAAGACCTATCAGAAGAAGAACTAGCAAACTTCCTTGAGATTTTGTCAAACTTTAAAGATATTTTAAAAAAATTTCCTACGCCTTAATCTAACATTCTTTAGATTTTAATAATATTTTTATTAATATTATTACAGCAGCAGGACTAATTTCGTTATCTTTTAAGTATTGACAAAGTTTTTCGAAATTTTGCATAATAAACTACCTCCTTTAATTATAACACATTTTAAGTTTTTAGTACACTATCTTGAGTAATAGTTCTTCATGAATATGAATGGAGGATGATATACTATGAGAAATCCTAATGGATTTGGAGGAATTTATAAACTAACTGGTAACAGAAGAAAGCCTTATGTTGCAAGAATAACGACAGGTTGGACTGACGAAGGAAAACAAATATATAAAAATTTGGGAACATATCGTAATTATAAGGAAGCAATGCAAGCTTTGACAGATTATAATTCTAATCCTTACGATTTGGATGCAACCAAAATTACTTTTTCAGAAATATATGAAAAATGGTCAGAATTGAAATACCCTAAATTAAGTACACCAATGGTTTTAGCCTATAAAAATGCTTATAGAGCTTGTAAGCCGCTATATTCTACACTTTTCACAACAATAAAGAAACATCAAATTCAAACTTTAATTAATGAATCTCAAAAAACTTATAATGGTCGTGTAAGAATAAAATTATTAATTAGTCAATTATTTAATTATGCAATTGAAAATGACTTAGTTACAAAGAACTATTGCATGTATGTTGATTTAGGAGAAAAACCCGATAAAGTATTATCACGTGTTCCATTTTCTCCTGAAGAAATTGAATTGCTATATAAATCATTACACGTATATCGTTATACTGATACTATATTGATGTTAATATTTTCAGGTCTAAGACCAAGTGAATTATTGCTTCTAGAAACAAAAAATGTATTTCTTGATGAAAATTATTTTATTTGTGGTATAAAAACTTCTAGTAGTAAAAATAGAAGAGTTCCAATCTCAAGATTTGTAAGACCGTTTTTTGAGAAATACTATAACGAAGCAATAAAATGTAATTCAAAGTATTTACTTGTTAATACAGAAGGTTCAAATATGAAGTATAGTAACTATAATCGTGATAAATTTCACAGGATAATGGAACAACTTGAAATGAAGCACATGCCACATGACGGAAGACATAGTTTTGCGACATATATGTCACAATGCGATGCTAACAAAGTTTGTACACAATTAATAATGGGGCATAGACCTCAACTTTTAATAGATCAAACTTATGTACATAAAACAGTAAAAGATTTACAACGTGAAATTGATAAACTTGAAGAAATTTTTGATTTGGATAAAATGATGTCTTTAATTTCAAGTAGATATTATGAAAATAATTACCAATATTTGACATTTAGTAGTATAGATAATTTACTAATAAAAAAGACTTCCTAATACATTATGTCTACGTGGCTAATATACATTAAATATACAACCCCTGTCTATCCCAGTAATATCAGCCACGTGCACAATTCTTGTAATTTAGTATGCTAGTTTTATTGCTATTTGTTTTTGATTTGGCTGTGATTTGGAGCAAGCTTGCGATTTAGAACCGTCCCAAACTGCAAGCTTGCTCCAAATAACAGCCAAATCAAAAACAAATAGAAATAAAACTAGCATACTAAATTTACTAGTGGAAGTGATGCTATTCGTCCAGTTGTTGAAATAGATTTATCTAAGGTCATTATATCTGGAGATAATGAAACTGGATATAGTATTGAACCCAAAACATAGAATATCATAATCTATAAAAATTTTTAATAGCAAAATACATATAATATACAAATCCAAAAAGCAAAATTAGCTTAAAACTAATTTTGCTTTTTTTTATTTCTTGTGATAGAATATACCTTATTAAACAAAGGGGATAGGTAGAAGGAGGAAAAACTTTGAAATATAGTAAAGAGGGATATATAAAATTATTAAGCAAAACTTTCAAAAACGAAAATGAAGTATTAGAAGAGATTATAAATTTAAATGCAATACTTGCTCTTCCAAAAGGAACAGAAGTATTTGTGAGTGATGTTCATGGAGAATACGAGCCATTTATCCATATTTTAAATAGTGGGGCAGGGAGAGTAAGAAGCAAAATAGATTTAGCCTTTGGAGATACATTAGAGCAAACTGAAAAGAACAAACTTGCAACTCTTATTGCTTATCCAGAAGAAAAAATGAAACAGATAAAAGAAAATGATCAAAATACAAAAGAGTGGTACAAAATATCAATAGCAAGACTAGTTGAAATATGCAGAAGAGCAGGCGGAAAATATACTCGCTCTAAAGTTAGAAAAGCTCTTCCAAAATTTAAATATATAATAGATGAATTATTGCATGTACCAGAAGAAGTTGATAATAAAGAAGAATATTATAATTCAATTATATTATCTATAATAGACCTTGGTATTGCAGAGGAATTTATAATTGCATTATGCGATGCAATAAAACAGATGTCAATAGACCATTTGCATTTAGTTGGAGATATATTTGATAGAGGTTTACACCCTGATTATATAATAGAAAGATTAATGAAATTCCATAGTTTAGACATAGAATGGGGAAACCATGATATATTGTGGATGGGCGCAGCAGTTCGGGAACAAGGCTTGTATTGCAAATGTTATAAGAATATGTGCAAGATATGGAAATATGAGAATACTTGAAGATTCATATGGAATAAATATGAGACCACTTTCTATATTTGCTCTTGATACATATAAAGAAACACCACCAGAAAGGCTACTTCCAAAAGAATTTGACTATAATAAATATGGCGAAAGTGACAAAATTGTGCTTGCAAAAATACAAAAAGCAATAGCTGTAATACAATTCAAAATTGAAGGAGAAATGATAAAAAAACATCCTGAGTATAGTATGCAAGATAGACTTTTACTACATAAAATCGATTATAAACATGGAACAATAGAGATAGAAGGAAAAGAGTATGCTTTAAATGATACAAATTTCCCAACAATAGATAAAAATGATCCATATAAACTTACAGATAAAGAAAAGGAACTTATAGAAAGACTTCAAGAATCATTTATGGAAAGCTCTAAATTAAATGAACATATTAGATTTTTATATGCAAAAGGCTCAACATACAAAATATTTAACTCTAATCTCCTAATGCACGCATGCATACCAATAAATGAAGACGGAAGCTATACAAAAGTTACTTTGCTAGGGAAAACATTGTCTGGAAAAGAGTTTTTAGATCATTTAGATAATGCAATAAGAGCAGCTTATTTTGAAAAAAACGAAGAAGCAATAGACTATATGTGGTATTTGTGGTGCGGAAAAGATTCACCTTTCTTTGGAAAAGATAAAATGACAACATTTGAACAATATTTTATCGATGACAAAGAATCACATAAAGAGCCAAAGATACCATATTACACTTATGTAACAGACGAAAAATTTTGCAAAAAGATATTGAGAGATTTTGGAGTAAAAGAAGAATTTTCTCATATTATAAATGGACATGTACCAGTTAAAGCAAAAGACGGAGAAAGCCCAGTAAAGGCTAATGGAAAGCTTTTAGTGATAGATGGTGGCTTTGCAAAAAGCTATAGGAAGAGAACAGGAGAAGCAGGATATGTACTTGCATATAATTCTTATGGGTTAGTGTTAACAGCTAATAAAACATTTGAAAGTATTCAAAAAGTCATAGAAACAGAAGATGAAATACCAACTGAGATAGTTGTAAATGACAAATCAGTAAAAAGAAAAAGAGTTGGAGATACAGATATAGGAAAAGAATTAAAAGAACAAATTGCATGTTTGAAAGAACTTCTTGAATTTTATCATTCTGGGAAACTTGAGAAAAATTAATTAATGGGGAGTAAGTTAAAATATTGAAAAAAATATCGAATTATGATAGAATAACGTTGCTTGAAAGCTAGGAAGGAACGAACTTGAAATAAAAATGGAAATATTAAATTTTGATAACGAAAATGAATACATAGAAAAAGTAAAGAAAATAAATGAAAACGCTAAAAAGAAATATTATATTCTTACAATGGGTTGTATGTTAAATGAAAATGATTCTGAAAAATTATGCGGAATGATAGAAAAAATGGGGTATCAGAAGAGTGATACCTCTAAAAATGCTGATTTAATAGTATTTAATACTTGTTGCGTAAGAGAAAATGCTGAGGATAAATTATTTGGAAAGCTAGGAGAACTTAAAAACTACAAAAAAGAAACAGGTGCAGTTATTGCTATTGGTGGCTGCATGATGCAAGAAAAGCATATTCAAGAAAAGTTAAGCAAGAGCTATCCATATTTTGATATAATGTTTGGAACACATACATTAAATAAGTTCCCAGAAGATTTATTTAATGTATTATCTAATAGACACAAAATTAAAGATGTAATAGATATAGACGGAGAAATTTATGAAGGAATACCAATAAAAAGAGAAAACAAGGTAAAAGCCTCAGTCACAATTATGTATGGATGCAATAATTTTTGCACATATTGTATAGTTCCTTATGTAAGAGGAAGAGAAAGAAGTAGAAGACCAGAAGATATATTGAATGAAATAAAAGATTTAGCAAAAGAAGGGTATAAAGAAATTACCCTTTTGGGACAGAATGTGAATTCCTATGACGGAGGAAACGGATATAAATTTGCAAATCTTTTACAGGACGTGGAAAAAATAGAAGGAATAGAATTAATAAGGTTTATCTCTCCACATCCAAAGGATTTTACAGATGATGTTATAGAGGTCATTAAAAAATCGAAAAAGATATGCAAAATATTGCATTTACCTCTTCAATCAGGAAGTACAGAAGTGCTAAGAAGAATGAATAGAAAATATACAAAAGAACAGTATTTACAGCTTGCTGAAAAGATAAAAAAAGAAATACCAGACGTAGTTTTTTCAACAGACATAATAGTAGGTTTCCCTGGAGAAACAGAAAGAGACTTTGAAGATACTTTAGATATAGTTAGAAAATTAAAATATGAGCAAGTATTTATGTTTATATATTCAAGAAGAGTACGGAACACCGGCAGACCAAATGCCAGATCAAATTCCAGAAGAGATTAAGCATAAAAGGTTTAACAGATTGAAAGAGCTAGTTGAAAGCCAAATAGAAGAAAACAATTCAAAATATATAGGAACAGTGCAGAAAGTATTAGTAGAAGGAAAAAGCAAAACAAATGAAAGCATGTTAACACGGAAGAACAGATACAAATAAAGTTGTAGTATTTGAAGGAAAAGATGAATTAATAAACAAAATTATAAACATAAAAATTACACAAGATTGCCTTTGGTATCTAAAAGGAGAATTGTAAAAAATCAGGGAGGTAAGAAAATGGCAGAATATTCACCCATGATGCAACATTATTTAGACACAAAAGAACAATATAAAGATTGCATATTATTTTATAGATTAGGCGATTTTTATGAAATGTTCTTTGACGATGCACAGCTTGCATCAAGAGAACTAGAAATAACTTTAACTGGCAAAGACTGCGGACAAGAAGAAAGAGCTCCTATGTGCGGGGTACCTTATCATGCGGCTAATATGTATATTGCAAAGCTTATAGAAAAGGGATATAAAGTTGCAATTTGTGAACAATTGGAAGATCCAAAAAAAGCCAAAGGAATAGTCAAAAGAGATGTAATAAGAGTTGTAACTCCAGGAACTTTAGTTGAAGATAATTTATTAGAGGAAAAGAAAAATAATTACATAATGTCTATATATAAACAAGGCATTTTCTTTGGTATTGCAGTGTGTGATATATCTACAGGAGACTTTTTAGCATCACAAATAAAAGAAACAAATAATTTTACAAAACTATTAGACGAGATTGCAAGATATTATCCAGCAGAGATAGTTGTAAATGAAATGATGTATTCTTGCTCTGAAGAAATAGCAAAAATTAAAGAGAGAATAGACTGTTATATATCAAATATAGAAGAAGAAAAGTTCAAGTATGATATAGAAAATCTAAAAAATAGATATAAGATAACAGATGATAAAGAAATAGAAATCGAAGATATAGAACAAAAAGATTTTGCGCTTGCTGCATCAAATGGACTTTTGGAATATATAAAGCAAACTCAAAAAATAGAGATGGAGCATTTAAATATTATAAAAATATATAATATAACGAAGTATATGGCATTAGATATAAGTGCGAGAAGAAACTTAGAACTAACAGAAAGAATGAGAGATAAAAGTAAAAGAGGAACACTTTTATGGGTATTAGACAAAACAGCAACTTCTATGGGTGGAAGAATGCTAAGAAGGTGGATAAATGATCCATTGATAGATATAAACGAAATAAATGGAAGATTAGATGCAGTAAAAGAATTAATATCAAACATGATGCTTAGAGGAGATACAATAGACTGCCTAAAAAAGATATTTGATATAGAAAGAATTGCACGGAAAAATTGCTTATGGTAACGCAAATGCAAGAGATATGTTATCACTAAAAAATTCTGTTTCAAAACTTCCAGAACTAAAAAATGTTTTATCAGACGCAAAAACTACTATGCTTAGAGAAATATATGAGAATTTAGATGAACTAAAAGATGTACATGAACTCATTGAAAAGTCAATAATAGAAGAGCCAGGAATAACCATTACGGAAGGAAATATAATAAAAAAAGGATATAATGAAGAAGTCGATAAATTAAAAGAAGCTTCAACAAATGGAAAAGTATGGCTTGTAGAGCTTGAGGCAAAAGAAAAAGAAGAAACAGGTATTAAAAATTTAAAAATAGGATTTAACAAAGTATTTGGATATTATATTGAAGTAACGAAGTCAAATTTAAACTTAGTTCCTGAAAGATATATAAGAAAACAAACATTGACAAATGGCGAAAGATTTATAACAGAAGAGCTTAAAGAGTTGGAAGATACAATTCTTGGATCAGAAGGAAAACTAGTCGATTTGGAATATAAATTATTCTTAGAAATTAGAGAAAAAATCTCAAAAGAAATACCAAGAATTCAAAAGACAGCAGAAGTTATAAGTATGTTAGATGTTCTTTGCTCATTTGCAGAAGTAGCAGAAGATTTAAACTATACAATGCCAATAGTAGATAACAGCGGAGAAATAAAAATAGAAGAAGGAAGACACCCAGTAATAGAAAAAATGTTAAATTCAGGAAACTTTGTTCCAAATGATACATATATGAATAAAGATAGCGATAGATTATCAATAATTACTGGACCAAACATGGCAGGAAAATCTACATATATGAGACAAGTTGCATTAATTACACTTATGGCACAAATAGGAAGCTTTGTACCTGCAAGATATGCTAAAATTGGTGTAGTAGATAAAATATTTACGAGGGTTGGAGCTTCAGACGATTTAAGTATGGGACAAAGTACATTCATGGTTGAGATGATGGAAGTTGCAAATATCTTAAAAGAAGCAACATCAAATAGCCTAGTAATATTGGACGAGATAGGAAGAGGAACTTCAACTTATGACGGACTATCTATTGCTTGGGCTGTTGCAACATTTATGGCAGATAAAGAAAAATGTGGAGCGAAAACTCTATTTGCCACACATTATCATGAACTTACAAAGCTAGAAGATAAAATAGAAGGAGTTAAAAACTATTCGGTTGCAGTAAAAGAAAAAGGAGAAGATATAATCTTCTTAAGAAAAATTGTAAAAGGTGGAACTGACGAAAGCTATGGTATACACGTAGCAAGACTTGCAGGGGTACCAAAAGAAGTATTAAAAAATGCAAAAGATATATTAAAAAGCCTAGAAAGAAAAAGTATGCTTGGAGAAAAGAATATGGAAAAAGCTGAAAAGACAGGAAGTGCAGGACAACTAGACATGTATAATTATAAGCTTGCAGAAATTGCACATGAACTTGATAAGATTAATGTTAATGAACTTACTCCTATAGATGCAATGAATTTATTAGTTAAACTTAAAGAATCAGCTTCTTAGATTAGAAAATAAACATTTTAAATCGGAAAGGATTTGTTAAAAATGACAAATAGAAAAGATACAAGAAAAATAAAAGTCGGAGATGTTATAATTGGTGGAGATAGTCATGTCAGTATACAATCTATGACTAATACTAAGACGAAAGATGTGCAAGCAACTATTAAACAAACTTTAGAACTTGAGAAAGCCGGATGTGAAATAATAAGAGTTGCATGCCTTGATGAAAAAGATGCAGAAGCAATAAGAGAAATCAAAAAAGAAATACACATACCAATTGTTGCAGATATTCATTTCGACTATAAAATAGCCTTAAAGGCAATCGAAAGTGGAGTAGACAAGCTTAGAATAAACCCAGGAAATATTGGCGGGAGAGATAGAGTAGAAAAAGTAGTAAATGCTTGTAAAGAAAAAAACATACCAATAAGAATAGGCGTAAACGCAGGTTCACTTGAAAAAGAATTATTAGAAAAATATGGTGGAAAGCCAACAGCAGAAGCAATGGTAGAAAGTGCAATAAAACATATTAAAATATTAGAAGAATTAGACTTTTATGATATATGTGTATCACTTAAAGCTTCTAATTTAGATTTATGCATAGAGGCTTACGAAAAGGCAAGCAAAGCTTTTAATTATCCTTTGCATTTAGGTATAACAGAAGCTGGAACTGCCTTTTCTGGAACAATAAAATCAAGCATTGGACTTGGAGTACTTTTAAGAGAAGGAATAGGAAATACATTAAGAGTTTCACTTTCTGATGAGCCAGTAGAAGAAATAAAAGTCGCAAAAGAAATACTCAAAGACTGTGGCTTATATAAAAAATCACCAACGCTTGTAGCTTGCCCAACATGTGGAAGGACACAAATAAATCTAATTCCTATGGCTAAAGAGGTAGAAAATTTCTTACAAACAATAGAAGCTGATATAACAGTTGCTGTAATGGGCTGTGCAGTAAACGGACCAGGAGAAGCACGAGAAGCAGATATCGGAATAGCAGGAGGCATAAAAGAAGGGCTTTTATTTAAAAAAGGAGAAATAATAAAAAAAGTTCCTCAAGACAAAATTGTAGAAGTTTTAAAACAAGAAATATTAGAAATGATAAAATAAGAAATAAAACCAAGGCATAAACCTTTTATATTTTAGGTTTATGCCTGAGGAAGGAATGAGAGTAAATATGAGGATTTATATAACAATAAAACCAACAAAAAAATAAAATAACAATCCCATTTCACTATCAACATATTATACAATCAATAATTTTAAGTTGGATTCACGATGAAAAATATAGTGATTTTATTCATAATGTAGGATATTTATACGAATTTACAGTACTTTTAATGTTAGAAGATATTTATAAAATAGGGCTTATAGCAAAGAAATATCGAGAACAAGTTATGGATAGTAGCATTATTCCAGATAAAATCACAAAAATGGATAAGGTTTTCTCTATAGACTTTAATGAGAAATTAGAATATATAGGTGTTAGTATACAAGATATTAATAAGAACAATGTATGTAATTGTCAATTATACATAAGGCAAAAACTGCAAGCATGCTCCAAATAACAGCCAAATCAAAACAAACAGTCCCAAAACCAGCATATTAATTACAAATTTCGTCTTGCTAAATAAAGAACCTGCCTTTTTTCCTGCTTTTTACAAAATTCGACAAATCTAGCCTAAATAAGCTCTATATAAAACTTATTTATAGCATTTCTTCTTAAAAATTTTAATTGACATAATACTAAAAACATGGTAAACTTAATTTGTCCGTGTAGTAGTTTAATAAACATAAAGATTTTTTGATTTATGGAAGGAAGATTATTCATGAGTAAAAAAGAACGGTTCTATGCAGACATAATGTCAATACATCCGGCAGTTACCGGTTCTTGCCATTTGGTAATTGTAAAACTTCCAAATAGCGAAACAATACGGTTTACAGTCGACTGTGGACTTTTTCAAGCAAGAGAGCATGAGGGACTGAACAATGAATTGCCTTTTAACCCAGAAAATATAGACTTTTGTTTAGTCACTCACAATCATGTTGACCATACGGGAAGATTGCCTTTTATGGTAAAAAAAGGTTTTAGAGGAGGTATCTATACAACAGAGGCAACATGTAAATTGCTTCCACTCGCATTAAATGACAGCTACAAAGTTTTAAGAGATATTTCAAAGAGAAAAAATAAAAAGTGCCTGTATGAGGAAAGTGATGTTGAAAAAACATTGTCTCTTTTGAAGCCATGCCAGTTTTCAAATACAATTAGTATAGGCGAGAATGTTAAAGTTACTTTTCTTAAAAACGGTCACTTAATTGGTGCAGCTCTTATATTGGTACAAATTACTTATCCTGAACTTGAAGATATAAATCTTTTATTTACTGGAGATTATGCGTCAAAAAATTTATTCTTTGATGTGGAACCTATTCCAGAATGGATTCTTAATTTACCATTAACGGTAATACAAGAGTCAACCTATGGGAATATGGACACAGATAAAATTCATAAATGTTTTGGACATAATGTAATAGAATGTATCAAAAATAAAGGAACTGTTGTTGCGCCAGTATTCTCACTTGGAAGATCTCAGGAAATTTTGTACGAAATAAAGATGCTACAAGAGGAAGGAGAATTAAGCGAAGAGGTACCAATTTTCTTAGATGGCAAGCTTGCAATAAAGTATACGGCACTTTATGAAAATGGAGAATTAGGAATAAAGGCAGAAATGCAAGACTTCTTACCCCAAAATTTAACTTATGTAAGTAAGTTAAATAGAATGGAAGTGCTGGAAAGCAAAGAAAGCAAAATAATCCTTACAACTTCTGGTATGGGTTCTTATGGACCAGCGCAAACATATATCCACGAATATATTACTCGAAGAAATGCTTTGATACATTTTACGGGCTTTTGCGCTGAAGAAACACTGGGAGGACGTTTGAAAAGTGCAGATGTTGGTTCAACTGTCGAAGTAGGAGGAGTGATAGTTAAAAAACTAGCAAGGGTGGAATTCACTACAGAATTTTCGGCACATGCTAAGGCTGACGAAATGATAAGTTTCTTAAAGAAATTTAAGAATTTAAAATTGGTCTTAGTAAATCACGGAGAAGTGCAAACAAAGGAAATTTTTGCAAACAGAATTGCAAATGAAGTCAACCCTAAAATGGTAGGCATACTTGGAAGAGAATACTTTTTCAGGGTAAATCATTTCGGCTTGATAAAAACATTAGGAACCAAATTTGAATAATAAGAAAATTGGACGTCGGAAGCTTTGCTTCCGCTAACGTCCAATTTTCTTACACATTGCGACTTATATGACCACTTGTGTAATCTTGACCTTTAAAATGTTTTTTATTTCTAATAGTATTAATAACATGATTAATTTCAGAAATATTTTCATCTAAAATATCAACTCTTGCGTAATCAATATTCAAGTCCTTGAAATCGATAGAAAGTATTTTTGAATTATATATACTAGTAACAGTTTGAGAATTATCAGGGATAACTCTAAACTTAAATCCCATTCTATCTTTTAAATAATATTTACTATCTAATTTACATCTAACCTTACAAGTTGGATAACACAGATTAGATTCTCCAAGGAAGCAATATTTCGTGCTCATAAGTTTTAATCTTCCATAAACGATAAGTTCTTTATCTATATTAGAATGAATTTTCAAAATGTCTGATTTATTTAGCTCTGGAGAAAGAGTAACTGTATCTACGCCAATTCGTGAAAGCTCATTTATAGAATAATCATTAAAAATGTTCATTCCATAGCCTACGATAAAATCGTATTTTTTATATTCATTTTTCTTCATATCAAATAAAGCACTAACATTAGAAGAAACAAAACCGGAAATATTATAATTTTCCAGAGCCTCATTTACAATGTTACCATATATATTACTATAGTTAGGAGTAAGAATAGAAGGCATGTATATATATGTATCAAATTTATTATTTATATCCTTTATACAAGTCTTATATTTTGCACTTGCAAAATATTTAAGAGGAATATATACCCTATCTACATTTTCAAGCTTAGAGTAATCATAAGTATCATTTAGCACAGTCAAATATAGTGAAAGTTTTATATCTCCATGAGGTTTTTCTTCAAAGGTTTTAGGTTTAACTTGTATTGGAACCCTAGTAAATTTTAAACAAACAAGTTCTTCAAGTTTACTTAAAACCTCTCTTCTAATTGAATTAAGGGCACTAATTTTTGGTATATATAAATTTTCATCTAAATCAATATCAATTTTAGAAAATTCAAAAGGAGTGTCACTTGTTTTTGAAAATTGATTAATTATTCTTTCTTTAGTAATAGGGCTGTTAATTGCTTCAATAGGAATTACTTTAGAATTTAAAGTAACACTAACATTCTTATAATGCTCATATTCTTTGTCTGGCTTTACAAATACAGATATAGGAGTACCATTTTTAACAGTAATTTTACAATTTAATTTGACTTTTTTTATCTCTTTACCTGAGTATGTAAATCTTGTTTCATCAGAAAGAACACGGTTAGAAACTTTGAAAATCCTATCTCCAGGAGAGATATTTCCTTTCATTCTTCCAATTGTTATAATCTGATTATCACAAGCAAAAGGAATATTTTTATCTTGAAACATTAATTCAGATACTCTATATTTTTTATTTTCATGTTCAAATGAGATAGAATCTCCGTACAGCTAAAAAGTCATTTAAATTTAAAGTAACATGCCCATTTTTATGATTATAATTTGAAACATTTCCAATATAAATGCCCATATTATTTTGTTTTTCTTTGTATATTAAATCATGATTTGCGTGGCTATCCAAATGCCCAGAAGAAAAGTTACCCCTATTAAACACTTGAAGTAAATCTTTTCTATCTTTTAGATTAATTTCATAAGGGTTAGAAGAAAAGTATAAGTCTATATATTTTCTATAAATTCTAGTTACAACCGCAACATACTCAGGAGATTTTAATCTACCCTCTATTTTAAAAGACTTTACTCCTGCCTCAATTAGTGCAGGAAGAAAATCTAATCCACATAAATCACGAGGACTTAGAAGATAACCACTATCTATTGTTTTGTTATCTTGCAAAAGTGTATATGGAAGCCTACAAGGCTGAGCACATCTACCACGATTTGCAGAACGACCACCAATTAAACTTGAAAATAGGCATTGGCCAGAATAACTTATGCAAAGTGCACCATGTATGAAAGTTTCAATTTCAACATTAGTATTTCTACATATATATTCTATTTCAGGTAAAGACATCTCACGAGATAATACAATCCTTTTAAAACCTAAACGCTCTAGTGCTTGAACACCACTTAAATTGTGTACAGTCATTTGAGTACTAGCATGAATAGGAAGTTTAGGAAAAGCATTAATTAAAGTTGTAGCAAGCCCAATGTCTTGAACCAAAATTGCATCTATACCCATTTCATATGCTTTTTCGGCGATAGAAATTGCAGTATTAAATTCATTATTCTTTATTAAAGTGTTTAATGCTAAATGTACTTTGACATTACGCACATGAGCATAATTAATAACTTCTTTTAGTTCTTCTAAAGAAAAATTTTTTGCACTTGCACGAGCACTAAAAGAAGAAGCACCAACATATATAGCGTCTGCACCATTTTGCACAGCAGCTCTTACACAATCCATATCGCCAGCAGGCGATAAAAGTTCTACATTATTTTTCACAAATATACCCTCTACTTTTATTAATATTTATAAATTAATTGTATCATAAAATAATAAATTTTCATAGTATATTGTATAAATTGATAAAGCTTAATAAAAAGAAAGGAATGAAAGCATATGCCTGAAGAACAAAGAAATTGTGGAGGTCAAGGAAACTGCGGATGTGGATGTAATAACGGAGGATTTCTTGGAAATTTATTTGGAGGTTGTGGCTGCAATGGAAATAACGAAATATTATTTTTTATAATAGTATTTTTGTTATTATTTACAAACTTTGGATGTTGCAGAAACTAATACTTAAGAGGCAAAGAAATTTGCCTCATTAAATATATATTAACTTTAAGGGTAGTATGAGAAAATACTGCTCTTTTTTCTTTTAAATTAATATAACGTAAAACAACTAACTTTAGCAAAATTACTTGTATTTTTACTATTTGTAGTATATAATAAATAAATATAATTTTGAATTTTCAAGGAGATTGAATTTTATGAAAGTAGAAAAAGAAGAACTTCTACATATTGCAAAACTTGCAGATTTAAAAATAAGTGATAACGAAGTAGAAAATTATTTAGCAAATTTGCAAGATATTTTAAATTTTGCAAATATTGTAAATGATGCGCCTGTAGAAAATCTACAAGAGACTATCGGAGCAAATGATAATTATAATGTTTTTAGAAAAGATGAAGTAATAGAGTTTAAAGATAAAGAAAGCTTGCTTAGTAATGCACCAGAAAAAGAGCAGAATATGTTTAAAATTCCAAAAGTATTATAGAAAGGAAAAAGATTATGAATATTACAGACCTTACAGCATGTGAATTAAAAGAAAAGCTTGATAAAAAAGAATTAACTGTTACTGAAATTACAAAAGCTTATGTAGATAGAATAAATGATAAAGAAAAAGATGTGCAAAGCTTTGTAACAACATTAACAGACGAAGCAATAGAAAAATCAAAGGTAATAGAAGAGAAAATAAATAAAGGCGAAAATTTAGGAGAATATGCTGGAATTCCAATAGGGATAAAGGATAATATGTGTACAAAAGGCATAAGAACAACATGTTCATCAAAAATGCTAGAAAACTTTATTTCTCCATATGACGGCACAGTTGTAAATAAAGTCATAAATGAAGAAAATATGATAAATCTTGGAAAACTTAATATGGACGAGTTTGCTATGGGAAGTTCAACAGAAACCTCATATTTCAAGAAAACAAAAAATCCATGGGATTTATCAAGAGTTCCAGGAGGCTCATCAGGAGGTTCTGCCGCAGCTGTTGCAGCAAATATGGTTCCATGGGCACTTGGATCTGATACAGGAGGAAGCATACGCCAGCCAGCATCACTTTGTGGAGTTGTCGGACTAAAACCAACTTATGGACTAGTTTCAAGGTATGGTTTAGTTGCTTTTGCGTCATCACTTGACCAAATAGGACCAATTACAAAAGATGTAAAAGATTCAGCAGCACTATTAACAATAATTGCAGGACATGATGAAAAAGATACAACATCTATGAATATATCAAAAAAAGATTATGTTAAGGCATTAAAAAATGATGTAACAGGACTAAAAATTGGAGTTCCAAAAGAATTTTTTGGAGAAGGAATTAATGAAGAAGTAAAACAAGCAATAGAAAACGCAATAAAAGTTTATAAAGCAAAAGGTGCAATCGTAGAAGAGACTTCTTTAGATGTTGCAAACTATGGACTTGCAACTTACTACATTATTGCATGTGCAGAAGCAAGCTCAAACCTTGGAAGGTTTGACGGAATAAGGTATGGATATAGAACAAATAATTATACAAATTTAAATGAGCTATATGTAAATTCTAGAAGCGAAGGTTTTGGCTCAGAAGTAAAAAGAAGGATAATACTTGGCACTTATGTGCTTTCATCAGGATATTATGATGCATATTACAAAAAAGCACAACAAGTTAGAACTCTTGTAAAAAATGAATTTGCAAAAAATTTAGAAAAATACGATGTCCTCTTAACGCCAACATCGCCAACAACAGCATTTAAATTTGGGGAAAAGTCAAATAATCCACTTGAAATGTATTTAGCAGATATTTGTACAGTATCAGTAAATATTGCAGGATTACCAGGACTCTCAATACCTTGTGGAGTAGATAAAAGCAGAATGCCAATAGGAATGCAATTAATCGGAAAGGCATTTGACGAAGAAACAATATTAAATGCAGGATATACATTTGAACAAGAATATAAATTTAGAGAAAAATACAAACCTGAATTTAAAGGAGGTAAATAAAGTGGCAAGAGAAGATTATGAATCAGTTATTGGTCTTGAAGTACATGCAGAGTTATCAACAAAAACAAAGATATTCTGTAACTGCCCTACAGAATTTGGAGGAGAACCAAATACACATTGTTGCCCAGTATGTATGGCTATGCCAGGAGCATTACCTGTTTTAAATGAAAAGGTTGTAGAATATGCAGTAAAAGCAGGCCTTGCGACAAATTCTACAATATCAAGAGATAGTAAAAATGATAGAAAAAACTATTTCTATCCAGACCTTCCAAAATCTTACCAAATTTCACAATATGATAAGCCACTATGTGAAAAAGGGTTTATCGAAATAGAAATAGGAGAAGAAAAGAAAAAAATAGGAATCACGAGAATACATATAGAAGAAGATGCAGGAAAATTAAATCATGACGACTATGGAAGAGGAAGTTTAGTTGATTTAAACAGAGCAGGAGTTCCACTAATCGAAATCGTTTCAGAACCAGATATGCGTTCAGTAGAAGAGGCAGATAAATATTTAAAAAAATTAAAATCAATACTTGAATATATAGAAGTATCAGACTGTAAAATGCAAGAAGGTTCATTGAGAGCAGATGTAAATGTATCAATTAGAAAAAAAGGGCAAAAAGAATATGGAACAAGAACAGAAATGAAGAATATGAACTCTTTTAAATCTATAACAAGGGCTATAGAATATGAAATAGGTAGACAAATAGAAGTTGTAGAAAATGGTGGAAAAATTGACCAAGAAACATTAAGGTGGGACGAGGTATCAGGTAAGACTTTTCCAATGAGAAATAAGGAAGATTCACAAGACTATAGATATTTTCCAGAACCAGATTTAGTTGCAATCAAGCTTTCTGAAGAATATATTGAAAATATTAGAAAGAATTTGCCAGAACTTCCTGAAAGTAGAAAGCAAAGATACTTAACAGAATATAATCTTAGTGAAAAGGGAGCAAATATTCTAACAGCTTCAAAATATTTATCAGACTTTTTTGAAAAATCAACTAAAATTTGTAATAACCCAAAAGCAGTTTGCAATTGGATAATGTCTGATATAGCAAGGATATTAAATGAAAAAGAAATGGAACCAGATGAAATACCATTTACTTCAGAAGACCTTGCAGAACTTATAGAACTTATAGACAAAGGAACAATAAGTTCAAAAATTGCAAAAGATGTACTTGATAAAATGTTCGAAAAACCAGAAAAACCAACAAAAATAATAAAAGAAAACGGATGGCTTCAAATATCAGATGAAGGGGCTATAAAAGAAGTAGTGCAAAAGATAATAAGCCAAAATCTTCAATCAGTTCAAGATTATAGAGGAGGAAAAGAAAAAGCATTAGGCTTTTTAGTAGGACAGGCAATGAAAGAAACAAAAGGAAAAGCAAATCCTCAGATGTTAAATACAATGTTCAAAGAAGCTTTAAAATAAAGCTATGGGAAATTATATTATTTCTCTAGAATAAAAAATAAAATGCACTTAAGAAAAAATAATAATGAATTCTTAGGCGCATTTTATTTTTTGTTGGTTTATGGTTTGCTATTGTGATTATCGGGTATATATTCAAATAATTCAGAAACTTCACAATCTAAGGCTTTACAAATACTATCAATTTGAGTAATGTCTATACGTTTAGTCTCTTCATAATACATTTTAGAGATAGTTGCAGGACGTATATTCGTAAGTCTTGATAAAGTTTTTTGATTCATCTTATGTTTTCCTAGTAAATCAGAAAGTTTAATTCTAATCATAGTAGCCTCCATTTCATATTTTGAATATAAATATTTTATCGAAAAATATATTTATTTGTTGTATTTTATCATTTTATGTATTAAAATTACAGAAGCTGGATAAAATATAACGTCAGAGGTAATAAAAATACACTTTTAAGTAAACATAATTTAATCAAACGGTTGGAGGTTAACATGGAAGTAAAAACAGAATGGAAAGAAAAAAATAAAAGGTATATAAATGCAGTTCAAGCTTTTTTAGATAAAGTCGATAATGTAGAAGATGAAGATTTAAAAGCAGAAATAATAGGTAAAATGTTTAGATGTGACCAAATCTTAACAGAAATTGCAACAGAAGAAATAAATAAGAATAAAAATAGTAATAAATGTAAATAATATATTCAAAGTTATCTAACTTAGGAGAATATATAATGCTAAAGAAAATTATAATCGGATTATTTGCTGGAACAGTAACAGGACTCTTCGGCTCAGGAGGACGGAATGATACTTGTTCCAGCTTTTACTTTTATACTTAAGCTTGGAGAAAAAGAATCAAGAGCAACATCAATATTTTGTATTTTGCCAATGGTGTGTGTGAGTTCATTTTTCTATTTTAATTCTTCATACATTGAACTAGAAACGGGAATTATGTGCGCTATTCGGAGGTATAATTGGAGGAGTTATCGGAGCAAAACTTTTAAAAAAATTGCCAGATAAATACCTAAGAATATTTTTTACAGCATTTTTAATATATGTAAGCATAAAACTAATCATTCAAGGAGTGAGATAGCATGACAAATGTACTAATAGGAGTAATTTCAGGAATAGTTAGTGGAATGGGTATGGGAGGAGGAACAATACTTATACTATGTCTTTCTTTATTTTTAGGAAAAGAGCAACACATAGCACAAGGAGCAAACTTGATTTTTTTCATACCAACAGCAATAGTTTCGATAATTATAAATATAAAGCAAAAATTAATAAAATGGAAAACAGGAATAACAGTTTCAATTTTTGGCGCAATAGGTGCAATAATTGGTGCAAAAATTTCGGTAAGCCTTGATACAAATCGATTAAAACTTTTCTTTGGAATATTTTTATTATGTATTGCAATTTTTGAAATATATTCACTTTTTTTCAAAAAAGAAAAGAAAAAATAAAAGTATATATTTAATTAAAAAAGCAATAATAGTATTAAATATATTTTATATGAAAGTGAGGAAATTAATATGAAATTTGTAAAAGGTATGTTAATAGGAACTATGGTATCAGCAGGAATTGCAATGATGTATATGGAAAGTACAAATAGGACTAAAAAAACAATAATGAAAAAGGGCAAACAAGTTGCAAAGAAAATGGGAATAATGTAAGTCACATAAATATTTTTTTAGAATAGACTAATGTATAAAAGGAGGTCAAAATGTTAGATACACTACTTAATACATTAGTCTATATACTTGCAATATATGGAATGATAGAGATTATAAAAACAATATATTACATAATGGAATGCACTAATTTAAGAGAGGATGGAATATACATAATAATTGCAACCAAAAACCAAGCAAATAAAATAGAAGGCCTATTGCGCTCAATATTATTTAAAATAATGTATGGAAAAGAAAATGAAATAAAAAAGGTTATATTAACAGATTTATCTTCAAAAGATGATACATTAAAAAAATTAAAGAAATTCAAAGAAGAAAATAAATATGTTATGGTATCTACATGGAGAAAATGTAAAGATATAATAGATATGATAGATGAAAGTGAAAATTAAGTGAAATTTGTCGATAAAAGTTGATATAAATTTTCTATTATGCTAAAATTAGTTTATCATATTAAAAGTGAGGGATAAAAATATGGATTATTTTAATAAAAAAATTGACGAAGTAGAAAAAGAACTGGATACAAGTTTAGAAAATGGACTGAAAAAAGACGGAATAGATAAAAAAAGAGAAAAATATGGATTTAATGAATTAGAAGCTAAAAAGAAAGAGAGTATTATCATAAAGTTTTTTAAGCAATTTAAAGACTTTATGATAATAATTTTGATTATTGCAGCTATTGTATCAGCTTTTGTTGGAGTTAAAGAAGGAGAAGGCTTTACAGATTCAATAATTATAATGGTAGTTGTAATTGTTAATGCAATAATTGGTTTAGTTCAAGAAAATAAAGCAGAAAAGTCATTAGAAGCACTTCAAAAGTTAAGTGCACATGCCTCAAAAGTTGTAAGAAATGGCAAAATAGAAGTTATACCAGCAAGAGAACTAGTGCCGGGTGATATAGTAGTACTTGAGACAGGAGATTATGTACCGGCAGATATTAGACTAACAGAAGCAATAAACTTAAAAGTTCAAGAATCAGCATTAACGGGTGAATCTGTTCCAATAGAAAAAATGACACAAGAAATAACTGATAAAGAGACAAGCCTCGGAGATAGAAAAAATATGACCTTTTCTTCAAGCATGGTAACTTATGGAAGGGGAAAAGGAATTGTTACAGCTATTGGAATGAATACAGAAGTTGGA
>CALXJN010000027.1 GCA_944388635.1 uncultured Clostridia bacterium | reverse complement strand
ATGCTGACATTTTTGTAATAGAGTTTTAGCTATTGGAAATAAACTTAACATGGAGGTATCTATCATGAAAAAAACATTCAAACGGCTTTTCACTATTGCCATAACATTGATAATGGCATTCTCTTGTGCATCGGCAGCATTTGCAGCTGAGGTTCCTACCGAAGTTGCTCTTACTCCTGTTGAGCAGTTGGAGCTTGAAGAAACTAATGCCAATACTTTGTATTCTAGCAGTGGTTATGCTGGTGAGTCCACTTTCCCTGCTAATGGCAACTTTAAAGTAACTTCATCTTCTCTTGTCCGTGTCAGCTATGGTTTCCTTCATCCGAATCTCACAGGAAGTAGTCCTGTATATATTTCTATTAATAGAAATATTGGTAATGAAGCAAACAAAGTATGGGTATATGCTGGTATAACCGTTGAATTAACCGCAGATCAAACATCGCGAGTTGCAGATTTAGGTTATTTAGATCGTGGAGAATATCAATTTGTTCTTAATGGACATAGTAACTTGGCATTTGCTACTGTCACAATCTATAGTGTCTAACAACTATATGCAACTTGTATCGTTACTTGTTCCTTATTAGGCAATCAAATATTCTTATAGCCCATTTATTACCCAATAGCTAAAGCTCGCCCCTCCAGTCTTCTCGACTTGGAGGGGTTTCTTTATATATTTTCATTTTTTACTTTTTCAATTATATTATCTATATTTATTTTTCTCTTGCCCTTATTTATTGCTAAAAATATAATTAGATAAATTAAAACTATTGCAATTATGCTTCTTATTACTGGTATTTCAAATGTTTCTAATGCACTTATTTTAGTACTTAAGTAAATTAAATATAGAATCACTATGCCTATTGCTATTCCAATTAATATAGCTTTTAATCCATAAAATATACCTTCTAAATTTAGCATTTTATTAATTTGTTTATCACTCATTCCTATTGATTTTAATGTAGCAATTTCTTTTATTCTTAGTGCAAAACTTGAATATATTATATTAAAAATGTTAACTCCACTTAGCATTGTTACTATTAGCATAAATGAATATGCAAGTATTTGCTCTGTTAATCCTCTATTCTTTCCAGATTCACTCTCCTTATATAAATTCATAGTATTAGCTTTCATTCTATTATCTTCGCTATTAAAAATATTATCAAGTTCATCTGTATAAGATGTATCTAAATAAATACAATCACCATTGAAGATAGGCTCTGTTATTATATCTTCAAAAGTTTCTTTATTAACTATTAAGACAACTGGTGTATAAATACTTGGGTCCATTTCTGTCATATTTCCCCAATCCTTTTGACTTATTGCAACTATTTCTAGTTCATATTTTTTCTTTTCCTTATTTATGATATTTTCATTACTTTCTATTCTTTCATTTGTTACAATATTTCCAAGCAATTTATCTGTCTCATCTATAATCTCCTGTTCTTCTTCTGATATTTCTGTATTCTGTTCTTGATTATTTGACGATATATTTTGGACGACTATCTTCTCTCCTACTTTTAAATCCGTTCCTCTCTCCCTTTTACCACTATTTACTCCTACTGTATCTAATAATATACATTTATTATTTTCTAATTTTAAAATCCCCAATTCTTCTAAAAATTTATCATATTCTCTTCCTTCTAAAGTTACTATTCTTAAGCCTGATAAATTTTGAGCGCTTTCTGATATTAAATTAGATATTCTTTCACTTGTTAAATTAGAATTTATAATTGTCCAAGACACTCTTACATAATCTTCCATTAATTCTTTATTCTTCAAATTTGTTAATATTTCTTTGCTCTTAGTATCAGAATATTCGCCTAATAATATTTTATATTCTTTAAAGTTACTATCTTGATTTATATATCCACCTGCAAATTCACTGATTATGAAAAATAATATTATAGTAATCGAAATGGAGGCAGTAATTGATTTATATTTTAATTTACTTTTCTCTATATTTCTAGCTGCAAGCACGCCTTCTTGTTTAAATAACTTTTCTGTTAATTTTAGTTTCTTTGTTTTGCTTATCCTTGCCTCATCTGTATTATTATTTATTGCATCAATCAAAGATTTCTCTTTTAACTTTCTCATTGGTGTCATTGACGATAAAAACACTATTATGTACATTATTATTGCAGTTAAGATAACTATTCCTATTGTTATTACCATATAGATATCTATATTTGGATCTATTAATATTTTGCTACCGGCTTGAGCTTTCTAGTTGCTTACTTAGTAAAATGTTCATTGCTTTAATTATAAAGTACATTAGTCCCGTTCCTAATAATTCTCCTATAACTATTCCAATTGTTGCTAATATTCCGTTTTCCTTAATAAGCATACTATTTAATTGTTTTTTACTCATACCTATTGCTGATAACATACCAATTTCTTTTATTCTTTCGTTATATGTTATGCTAAAAGTCGTATATATTAATATCATTGATACTATCATAATAATTAAAATCAATATACCTAAGACTTTTGCTAAATCTGTGTCAAATTCTTCACTATTCCTTTCTATTGGCATTTTCATTTCTTGATTACTATTTAGTTTTTCTCTGTCTTGCACTAAAGAATAGTTTAAAAGCGTATTATTATATACTATATTATCTTTTTTACTTTCTTCATTTTCATAAAGTCCTAAATCATTTGTTAAATTATTTACAGTTTGATATATCTTTTTTATATCTTTTGTTAATATTGAAATATCTACTTTGTCATTTGGGCTTATATTATCTTTATCATAATATGCCATAACTCCATTTACTCTATTAATTGCATTAAAATCATCTTCATTTTCTAATTTTTCTGCAATTCCCACAATATTATATTCCTGTTTTACTCCATTTATTGTAAGTTCTAGTGTATCTCCAACATTTTTTCCTATGTCTATTTTATCACTAAGAACTATTTCAGAATTGTTTTCTGGAAATCTGCCACTTATTAAATTAATTTTATTAAGAGCATTTTCATTATATGCTGTTACATTTAATTGTACTGTAAAAAAAGTGTCTTCTATTCTATTTACTTTACTATCAAGACCTATGTTATATAATATTGACACTTCTTTTATATTATCATAGTTTTCAACTTCTAATGCTTTAGCATATTCAATATTATGGAGTTCTACTTCCCAATTTTTCTCATCTCTTATAATATTTACTATATACTCTTGATAACTTGCAATTAGTATGAATACACTTATCAAGAGTATTGTTGCCAATGCTATCCCAAGGACTATTGCATAGTTTCTTTTTTTATTCTTTCTCAAATATTTTAAAGCTAATTTACTTGTTACCTTCATTTGTTCCACCCCCGACACTTATATTTTGATTATATATTACCTATTGGTTTACTGTCAATCAAAATATAAGTATCTTTTGTATCTTTTTATCGTTTATCAAATATTGTTTTAACTATTCCCTTATCTATAAGTGTTTCAAAAATTGGCTTTAAAATAATGATAATTATTGGTCCAATTAGCATTCCCATTACTCCCATTGCCTTATATCCCGTATACATTGCAATCAACGTAAATATTGGATGTATTCCTATTTGGTTACTTACTACTTTTGGTTCTAATAATTGTCTTACTATTGTTATTACAACAAATAATATAAATAAAGCAAGTGCCAAATTTATATCTCCATTCATTGCTGATATAACAGCCCAAGGAAGCAAAATTGTACCTGAGCCTACTATTGGAAGTGCATCTGCAAATGCTATAAGTAGTGCCATGAGAAGCGGATATCCTACATTTAGCCCAAATATATCGAATGCAAATAGTCCGATTAATACAAGCACAAAGTTTATTACAATTAGTATTACTTCTGCCTTAAGATATCCTCCAAGCAAAGTTATTATTTTCTTTATATTTTTACTAAATTTCTTTACCCAGTCTCTTGGAAAATGATGTTCTATTTGGTCTAATATATATAACCTATCTGCACATATAAAATATGTTGCAAGTATTGTTATTACCGTGTAAATTCCAACCGTTCCTATTGAAGATATTTTCGATATTACCACTGTTAAAAACTCAGTTATCCATTTTGATACTGTTTCTAATAAATTAGAAGTTGAGTTTTTAAATATTTGTTCTAATTCTCCTGATAGTTTTATTTCATCAAAATTTAATCTATCAATATAGCTAGTTATATAATTATAGCCTTCGTCTATGTAATAGTTCAAAGACGAAAGTAAATTTGAGCCTTCTTCTAAAAGAACTACTATTCCCCATACAAGAAGAGCTAGAATTATAATAAATACTACTATTAAGACAATTATTGCGCTTGTTTTTCTTGCAAGTTTTGTCTTGTTATGGAGCTTTGTTATAATTGGTTCTACAAGTACAGAAATAATAAACGCAATCAAAAATGGCATGTAAAATACAGCCATTTTGAATGCAAAATATATTCCTACTATGGTTATAATTAGTGTTAGCAATCTTTTTGTTACTTTTTTTAAGTATCCAACATCTACAACCACGTTTAACCTCTATCCCTTCTTTTAAGCAAGAATTATTTTTTCTTTATATCTTATTCTTGTCCACTTGCAATTATTCTTACTATTTGCTTAATCATCAAATTCATCTAACTCATTTTCAATATTATTAAAGCTTTCCTCTTCTTCTGGAACTTCGTTATATTCATATTCATAAGTTTCATTTTGTTTTGTCCTATTTCTTCTCGGCTTTATTCTACTAGAAGTAGTTGTCTTTTCTTGCTTTGCTTCTTTGTTTCCTGCCATTTGTTCTTTTGTTTTTTCTTCTTTTTTAATTTGCATTTGTTTATTTATTAAATTATTTACTTTTTCTATTGCATCTGGCATATAGTCTAGTAATTTATCTACGGCAGATGAGTGTGAAACTGGTAATAGTTTTACATTGTTCGCTTGTACTACCAAAAAGGCAATCGGGCTAATGTTAACTCCTGCTCCACTTCCACCTCCAAATGGCAATCTGTATTGTACTTGCTCTTCTTCGTCTTTCCTTGAGTATTCGTTTATAGTTTCTCCTTTAAACTCACTACCTCCTGCTGCAAAGCCAAATGAGACTTTTGATATTGGAATTATTATTACATTTGTATTTGTTTCAATAGGTTCTCCAATTATTGTGTTCACATCAACCATATCTTGAATGCTATTCATAGCTGTAATCATAAGACCTTCTATTGGATGTTCGCTCATTCTTAATCATCCCTTTCTTTAATAAAATGTATATTATATGGATAATATGTACCATTTTTACATTAATTATACAATTTAGGTTAAAATTTATAGTATTTCCAAATTGATACAATGGCATTATTCTATATTTAACATTTTCATGTTTGCAATTTCTAAATGCAATTCCTATAATTGAAGAAAGAATTGTGACTATAAAAACTGTAAGCAATATTTCTTCTGTTCCTATTTCTGCATTTAAATTTAATTCTTCTATCTTAATTTTTAGCATTTTTATTATCTCTAGTGATTTTACTTTCTTTATAGTTTTAACATCCTTTTCGATATCTTCTACATTTTCTTTTACATGCATTTTTTTAAGTATTTTATCTGTTATTTTTATTTTTGCTGCTTTAATTTTTCCAAATAGATATAGTTCAAGATATATATCAAAATCTTTATCTATTTCTTTCTTTTTAATTCCATTTTCAATATTTTTTATACTTATGTTTTTTATGTTTAGTTTTATTGTAGATAAAAGAATTAAAATAACACTAAATAATATTAACCCAAAAATGGTACAAAAAAATAGTAAAACTATTTTCATAGATGTGTGCTCACTCCTTTCACACATATATTTCTAGTTTTACCATTTTTTGTAAAGAGTATACTTATTTTAACTAACTTTTTTCTTCTTTTCTACTGTTATATCTCCAAATAGTTCTTCTTGGTTTGTCTGCACTTTATTTCTTCTTGAAAGCTCTAATAGCCCAGTAAAAGCTGTTACAACTTCTATTTTATTACACTTTGACAATGTATACATTTTATTGAATACAAATTTAGGTCTTTTTATAAGTTCTCTAAACATTTCTTTTACTTTACTTCCAACTGTGTATGTATCTTTTATTGCTATCTTTTCTATGTTTTGAGCATTTAAGTTTATTTTACTTTCATATCTTTCAAGTGCAACTTTATATAAAGTAGATATAACTTCTTTCTCATATTTTTTATCTAATGTTTGCTTTGGAAGCTTTATATCTTCTTTACCCCTAAATACTCTATCTGAATATTCTTCATACATTTCTCTTAGCTTTTTAGTTATTTCTTTGTATTTTTTATATTCAATAATTCTTTTTATAAGTTCTTCTTCTGTTATTTCTTCTTCATTTGTATTTTCCGTATTTGGAAGAAGTCCTTTTGATTTTATAAGTAGAAGTGTTGATGCCATTATTAGGAATTCACTGCTTATTGCTAATTTTTCTTTTTCCATTTGATTTATATATTCTATATATTGTTTTGTTATTTCATCTAAATTAATATCATAGATATCCATTTTATTTTTGTCTATCAAATGGCATAGTAAGTCTAGTGGTCCTTCAAAATTTTCTATTTTTATTTGTATTTTATTTGTCTCTAATAGTAATGTATTTTGCATAAGTTAATTCATTCCTTTTCAATTTTATCAAGTACATCTTGTGTAAATCCTTTGTTTAGTAAATATACTTTTACTTTTTTTGGTTCTGATAGCTTTATCTTCTTTTCATATAATTTTCTTGCAGAATTTAGTTCATATTCATCTAGCATTTCTCTATTTTCACTAATATAATCTTCTATATAATCTACATACACGCCTTTTGCATATATTTTATTCTTTATTTCTCTAATTGACATAGATTTTAAGTTCATATATTCGTTGAATAGTTTTTTTACATATTCTGCATCATTTATATATCCCGCTTCTTTTATATACTCTATTATATCATCAAGCATATTTTCTTCTATAGTACTGCAAAACTTTTTCCTTACTTCATATTCTGTTCTTTTTTTATATAAAACATAAGACATAACTTTTGTTTTATTTTCATCAAATTCTTCTACTGTATACATCTATGCTTCCTTCCAATTTTATTATTCTTCTATATCTTCTGGCATTTCTTCTACTTCTTGTTCCTCTTCTCCTTCTACTAAGCTATTTTCAAAGGCTGTTTTCATATTTTCTCTGATTTTAGCTTCTATTTCTGCCATTACTTCTGGATTATCTGTTAAATATTTTTTAACATTTTCTCTACCTTGTCCAATTCTTGTTCCTTTATAGCTAAACCATGAACCACTTTTTTCAATAATATCTAAGTTAACAGCTATATCTAAGATATTTCCCTCTTTTGATATTCCTTTTCCATATAGTATATCAAATTCAGCCTCTCTAAATGGTGGAGCAACTTTATTTTTAACTATTTTTACTCTTGCTCTATTTCCTATAACTTCTCCGTCTTGTTTAATATTTTCTACTTTTCTTATATCCATTCTAACAGATGCATAGAATTTAAGTGCTCTTCCTCCTGTTGTTGTTTCAGGATTTCCAAACATTACCCCTACTTTCTCTCTTAATTGATTTATAAATATTATAACTGTTTTTGATTTATTAACTGCACCTGCAAGTTTTCTTAAAGCTTGAGACATAAGTCTTGCTTGTAATCCTATATGAGAATCTCCCATATCTCCGTCTATTTCTGCTTTTGGAACTAATGCTGCAACAGAGTCTACAACAACAACATCTAATGCTCCACTTCTAATTAATGATTCTGCAATTTCTAATGCTTGTTCTCCTGTATCTGGTTGAGATACGATTAAATTATTTATATCTACTCCTAGATTTTTAGCATATACTGGATCTAGTGCGTGTTCTGCATCTATAAATGCTACTTCTCCGTTTTCTTTTTGTGCCTCTGCAATTATATGAAGTGCTAATGTTGTTTTACCAGAACTTTCTGGCCCATATATTTCTATAATTCTTCCTCTTGGAACGCCTCCGATACCAAGTGCAATATCTAAGCTTAATGCTCCTGTTGGTATTGCTTCTACATTCATTGCTTTGTATTCTCCAAGTTTCATTACTGAACCTTTACCAAATTGCTTTTCGATTTGTCCCATTGCCATTTCTAAAGCTGCTTTTTTTTCATTATTTTCTTTTGACATTAATAATTCCTCCTATTTAAAACGTTTGTTTGTTGATATTATATACTTAAATTTTTATAAGGTCAAGTATTTTTGAAAAAATTTTTAACTTTTTCTATACCATGTTTCCATATTATAGAAATAGCTATACCAATTAGG
Organism: uncultured Clostridia bacterium; assembly: GCA_944388635.1. GTDB lineage: Bacteria > Bacillota > Clostridia > TANB77 > CAG-508 > JAAWPK01. The sequence goes on along the minus strand of CALXJN010000027.1, from coordinate 9,499 downwards.
GCTGACCGTTCCTGCTAAATTCTTACTATATATTACTGTTGTTTTATTAAAATATAGCCCAATATATGCTCTGTCTTCTTGATATATTTCTTGTAATCTTTGATATTTTTCTTTAAGAGTATTTGTGTCTGATATACTATATATTTCATTTAATATATTTAAAGCTTCACCATTTGTATAATTTGCCAAATTTCCTTCTCCAAAATATCTATTAAGTTTTGGCTTTACTCCTACTGTAACTCCTGTAAGTAATATATCATAATCTTTTCTTTCTATATATCTATCATAAGTATTTCCTTTAGCTTCTCTTAAAGTAACTTGTATTCCAGCTTCTTCCAAATCATCCTTTATCATATTTGCTACATTTACTCTTGTTTCATTTGAAGAATCTACGAGTAAAGTTAATTTTAATCTTACATTTTTCTTATCTATTTTCTTCTGCCAATACTTACTTTTATATTCCCAGCCATTATCTACTAATATTCGTTTTGCTTGCTCCATATTATATTCATAATTTGTTCCAGCTGCAATATTATATAAATAACTTCCATATTCTAGTGGATAATCGGCTTGTATATATTTTCCTCCATATATACTATTTATTATATCTTGCTTATTTATTGCATAAGCAACTGCCTGTCTTACTTCTTTATTAGACATAGCCTCACTTTCTACATTAAGTGCTAGATAATCAAAATTTCTTCCATAATTTTCTTTTATGTTATACCCAATAGTTCCGATATTTTCTTCAACGCTTGAATTTCTTGAAGTATTTAAAATATCTATACTTCCGAGCTTATATGCATTATATATTTCTGAAGCTGATGAATATACCTTGATATATACTTCTTCTATTTTAGGTGCTTTTTCTTCTATGTTCCACCAGTTTGTATTTGTCTTTAGTTCAATTTGAGAATTTATATCAATTGTTTGCAATTTATACATTCCTGTTCCCATGGGGATATTTCCTTTTAAGGATACTGTAACATCTTCCCCAGCAAAAAAAGCTGATGAAACTATTGGGAATGTTAAGTTATACTCAAAAAGTTCCTCTGGTTGATATAGATGTATTTTAATTAAATTTGTTCCAACAATTTCTACACTCTCGACATTTGAAACATTTGAATAATATATATAGTCACTACCTATTGCCTTTATTGTATCTATTGTATATTTTACATCTTCTGCTGTAAAATCACTTCCATTATGCCATTTTACACCTTCTCTTAACTTTATTAAATATGATTTTTCATCAGCTTTAGACCACTCTGTTGCAAGGCCGATATTCTAAATTAAAATCTTCTGTTATATATAAAAGTGGTTCAAATACGAGCATTGCCATATCTTGCACATTTTGATTTTTACTTGTTAATGGGTTTAATGTATCTATATTTGATATTCCAAGTCTTATATTTTTTATTTCTTCTGTCTCATTTTCTGTAACTACATTTATTTCGTTTGTAGGTGCTTCTTCCTTTTGATATATATAGTATATTGCAAACCCAATTAACCCGAACTGCTATTATAATAAATATGTACTTAAATATGTTATTTTTCATAGGCATTTCCTTTCTTTGGTTACATTCCTTTGGCTTTCTTTTCCATTATTTTATATATAAGTTCCATATTATCATCTTCTGCTACTTTATTTTTTCTGATAGCTCCACATTTTATGCACTTAAAGACAATAACATATCCTTTTTTCGAATTTATTTCTATATCTATTGGCTCTAGCATTCCGTGGCATTCTTCTTCTCTGTCTCCTGGATTTTTATCTACATGTTTCGAATAAAGGCAATATGGGCAGTGATTCCTACATGAATAGCCCAGTTTTCCCACTTTTTTGCCACAATTTTCACATATAAATTCTTCATCTATTTCTGTAAAGTTTGCTCCCATTAAAATTTTCCTTCCTAGTATTCAAATATGCTTCCTCCTATGAATTCTCTTAGGATTGAGCTTTCTGGTATATATTTTTCTGGAATCTTCTTAAAATAATTTAAAAGATTTATTAGTCTTTGTGCTTCTGCATATTCTTCATCTTCTCTTGTAATTTCTTGCAAAACTGGTAATGCATGTTTTTTTAGCACTCCTAATTCATATACTATTGATGAATTAAACATTGCATCTGCCTGTTCTTGATATGGGAATATGTATTTTTCTTCACCTTTATTTACAGAAGCCCACCTTTCAATTGTTTCTTTTGCTGAATAATGTCTATATTTATAGTCTCTTACAATTCTTCTTATTAATCTTGTATCTGTTGTTGATATTCTATTATAATAGTCTATGTTAAGTACTGTTAATGCACTTATATAAATTTTAAACTTTTTGTCTTTTGGTATTGCTTCTGTTAATTTATCATTCAAGCAATGTATTCCTTCTATAACAAGCACTTCATTATCTTCTAGTTTTACAAAATCTCCTTCATAGTTTTTGTGTCCTGTCTCAAAATCAAATCTAGGTATTTCAACTTCTTCTCCTGCAAGTAATTTTAATATATGTTCATTAAATAGTCTTAAATCTAGTGCTTCAATGCATTCAAAGTCATAATTTCCTTCTTCATCTTTTGGGTTTTGTTCTCTTTCAACAAAATAATTATCTACTGATAAAGTCTTTGGTTCTATTCCATTTAATTTTAGCTGTATTCCTAGTCTTTTTGCAAATGTTGTTTTTCCTGATGATGAAGGTCCTGCAATTAATATCATTTTTATTTTTCTATTTTTTGCAATTTTATCTGCTATATCTGAAATTTTCTTTTCGTGCAAAGCTTCTGCTAGAAGTATTGTTTCTTTGCCATTATCTTCTTCGACTTTTTTATTTAATCTATATATTGTATTTAATTTTAATAATCTGTATATATCTTCATAGTCTTGGAATGTAGACATTAATTTTTTATTTTCTTTAAAATTATCAAGCCTATTTGGATTTTTTTTGCTTGGATATCTTAATAAAAAGCCATTGCTATATCTTATAACATCATATATTTTCATATATCCTGTGGAAATTGGCATTACGCCATAAAAATAATTATAATAATCTTTGCAATAATATAATGATATTTCTTCATTTGTTTCATTGTCTATTTGTAAAATTCCTCTTAATGTTTTTTCTCTTTCATAAAATTCTTCTGCTTCTTCTTGTGTCATTTTTACCTTTTTTATAGGTAAATTCTCATATACAAGCTTATTCATTCTTATTTTTATATTTTCAAGTGCTTCATCTGTTAAATACATATTATCTAATGTGCAATACATAGAGTTGTCTAATTGATAATTTACTGTAAGAAAAGCTTCTGGATAAAGCTCATTTATTGCCATTGCCATTATATATGATATTCCTCTAACATACACTCTTTTACCTTCTGTTGTAGTATAATCTAACAGTTCAACTTTTCCACTTTCTTCTGGGATATAATTTAAGCTTTTTATCTCATTATTAAAATTACATGCAATTATTTCATTTTCTGATTTTTCTATTTCATCTTTTAATATCTCTAAAATACTTTTTCTTTTGTTTACTTCATATTCTTTTCCATTACAAATTAGTTTCATACGATTTCTCCTTATTTAATTTTCCTTGATAAATCTATTCATCATCTAGCTTAAGTACACTTAAGAAAGCTTCTTGAGGCATTTCTACACTACCAATTTGCCTCATCTTCTTTTTACCTTTTTTCTGCTTTTCAAGTAATTTTTTCTTTCTTGATATATCTCCACCATAACATTTAGCAAGTACATCTTTTCTCATTGCAGAAATTGTTTCTCTTGCAATAACTTTACCTCCTACAACTGCTTGAAGAGGGATTGCAAATAGTTGTCTTGGTATTGCTGTTTTTAGCTTTTCTACCATTTTTTTGCCTCTTGTATAACTGCTGTCTTTATGAACAATAAATGATAGTGCATCAACAGCTTCTCCATTTACATGTATATCGAGTTTTACTAAGTCTGCTCTTCTATATTCTTTGAACTCATAATCAAAGGATGCATAACCCTTTGTCTTTGATTTTAATATATCAAAAAAGTCATATATTATCTCATTTAAAGGTAACTCATAGACGAGTGTAACTCTATTTGTGTCTAAATACTTCATATCTATATATATTCCACGTCTATTTTGGCAAATTTCCATTATTCCGCCAACATAATCTTTTGGTGTTAATATTTCTGCCCTTACAATTGGTTCTTCTATATATGATATTTCTTGTGGGCTTGGCAAATCTGTTGGGTTATATAGCTCTATCATCTCTCCATTTGTTTTATATACCTTATATATAACCGAAGGTGCTGTTGTAATTAGACTTAAGTCAAATTCCCTATCTAGTCTTTCTTCTATTATTTCCAAATGTAACAGTCCTAAAAAGCCACATCTAAATCCAAAGCCTAACGCAGCTGAAGTTTCTGGCTCATATTGAAGAGAAGCATCATTTAGTTTTAATTTTTCAAGTGCTACTTTTAAGTTCTCATAGTCGCTACCGTCAACTGGATAAAGTCCGCAATATACCATAGGATTTACCTTTTTATAGCCTGGAAGTTTTTCTGTTGCTGGGTTATTTTTTAAAGTAATTGTATCTCCGACATGTATATCTGATAAATTTTTAATACTTGCCGCAACATATCCAACTTCCCCTGCAACTATTTCATCACATGGCACATATTGTCCTGGTTCAAAATACCCTACTTCTGTAACAGTAAATATCTTTCCAGCAGCCATAAGTTCTATTTCATCGCCTACTTTGATTTTTCCCTCTACCATTCTTACATGTGCTATTGCACCTTTATAATTGTCATAATATGAGTCAAAGATTAAAGCTTGCGTTTTGTTTTCTTCACTTCCCTTTGGTGCTGGTATTTTTTCTACGATTTGTTCTAAAACCTTATCCACATTTAAGCCAGATTTTGCAGATATACAAGGAGCTTCTTCTGTATCTATCCCAATTATATCTTCTATCTCTTTTTTTACTTCTTCTGGTCTTGCATTAGGTAAATCAACCTTATTTATTACAGGAAGAATCTCCAAATTATTATCTAATGCTAAATATACATTTGCAAGAGTTTGAGCTTCAACCCCTTGTGTACTATCCACGACCAAAATTGCCCCGTCACATGCTGCTAAACTTCTTGATACTTCATAATTAAAGTCAACATGCCCTGGTGTATCAATCAAGTTTAATATATATTCATTTCCATTTTTTGCTTTATATTTCATTCTAACTGCTTGAGATTTTATCGTTATTCCTCTTTCTTTTTCAAGTTCCATATTGTCTAAAACTTGAGACTCCATCTCTCTTGCAGATAAAACACCTGTCATTTCTATTAATCTATCTGCTAAAGTTGATTTTCCATGGTCTATATGTGCAATTATACTAAAATTTCTAATGTAATCTTGTTTTCGCATTTATTCTTAAATTGCTCCCTTCTTTAAAAGGATTATTTTAAAAATCCATTTATTATTGCTTCTTCTGCTTCTTTTTCACTTAAGCCAAGTGTCATGAGTTTCATAAGTTGTTCCCCTGCAATTTTTCCAATTGCTGCTTCATGTATTAAATTTGCATCAATATCATTTGCTGTAATCTCTGGTATTGCTTGCACTTTTCCTTCATCTTTTATTATTGAATCACATTCTACATGTGCATAACATTTTGTATTTCCATATATTTTAGAAATAAATTTTTGCTTAGATTTTTCTGTTGCAACAGATCTAGAAGTCACATGTGTACTTGCATTTTCTCCATTTAAGTTTACATCAAATTCTGTTTCTGCATATTGTTTTCCATGTGTTAATATCTTTTCTGTAACTACAAAGTTCGTATCTTTCCCAAGTTCGCCTTTTGTAACTCTTATAGTCGAATCTACACCTTTTATTTGTGTACTTTCCATTTCTAGGTTTGCTCCTTCTTTAAGATACACCTCTGTTACAGGGTTTAATATTTTCTTTCCTGTGCCTTTACCTTCTCCATAATGTTTTTCTATATATCTAACTTTCGCATTTTTCTCTAAGAAAAATCTATGAATTCCGTCATGCCTTGAATCTTTTTCATGGTCATTATGTATGCCACATCCTGCAATTATTATAACATTTGCATTTTCTCCAATATGGAAATCATTATATACTACGTCTGTAAGCCCACTTTCTGTAATTATAACTGGAATGTGTACAATATCAAATTTTGTATTTTCTTTTACATATATATCTATTCCAGATACTCCTTCTTTAGTTACGATATTTATGTTTTCTGTAACTTTTCTCTCTATCCCTTGGCCATTTTTTCTAATATTATATGCACCTTCAGGAGCTTTCTCTAAAGAAGCAATTTCTTTTAACAATTCTTTATCAATATTATCCATTAACATTGCTCCTTTCTATCGAGCCTACAACAGATTGTATCTTTCATAACGCTTGCTAATAATTCGTCTCTACTTGCCATTTTTTCTATTTTACCGCTATTCATTAAAATTATCTCATCTGCTATATTTAAAATTCTTTCTTGGTGAGAAATAATGATTGTCAAGCCTTTCGTTTCTTCTCTCATCTTTTCAAAAACGCTTATTAAATTATTAAAACTCCATAAATCTATCCCTGCTTCTGGTTCATCAAAAATAGTTAATTTTGATTTTCTTGCAATTATTGTTGCAATTTCTATTCTTTTTAATTCTCCTCCTGATAAAGAACCATTTACCTCTCTATCTACATATTCTCTTGCACATAGACCTACCATACTTAATATATCACATGCTTCTTTTTTGCTTATATCTTTATCAGCAGAGAATTTTATTAAATCATATACAGTTATCCCTTTAAATTTTACTGGTTGTTGAAAAGCAAAACCTATTCCTAGCTTTGCTCTTTTATCTATGCTAAGTTTTGTTATATCTTTGCCATCTAAAATAACTTTGCCAGAATCTTGTTTTTCAATGCCCATTATTATTTTAGCAAGAGTAGATTTTCCAGAGCCATTTGGTCCTGTAATTACTACAAATTTATTTGTATCCATTTTTAAATTTATATTATCTAATATTTTTTTACTATCTCTTGTAAAACATAAATCTTGTATTTCTAACATTCCTTCACTCCTTCTTATATTCTACATTTTATCTATCAAATTCATCTTCTACTTTTTCTGTATCTTCTTCTTGAGCCTTCATTATTGTTCCAAATTGTTCTTGCACATATACCTCTTTCTTTAGTCCTTCTCTTCCTATATCTTTATATTTTCTAGTCAAACTTTCTGCTTGAGTAGTGGTTATAAGTTTTGTATCTTTTAGTAATTTAAAAAATTCTATATCATTTAAACTTGCCAAATATTTTGCTCCAAATTCTAAGCTAAGTTTTTCTCTTAAAGCCTCCTTAGTTGTTTCTTGTGCATATCTTTCATTTGCATCTTGCTTTGCTTCCTCTTCTGAATAGCCAGCTTTAATCTCTCTTCCCATGTAATAATTTATATACCCTTGTATTCTTTTATCTCTATTTGGGAATTCAGTAGAAGCGGAAAATGCAGTCCCAGAAAGTACTATGTCTCTTGCTTTTGCTTGTTCATCTTCTATACTTTGTCTTATAGCTTTACAAACATAATCTTTTGTAAATGCAAATTCTTCCTCAGTAACACCTGCTAAATATCTTGAAAATCCTTCATAAGGAGTTCCTTGATATTTTGATGCAAACTCTATTCTTGCTCTTTCTGTATCTAACACATCTTCTGACAATAACACGTTAGAAAATCTTTCCATTAATGTTTTAATTGCTTGTGGATATGTTTGGTTATCTTCTCCTAATACTGCATATTGTACAATTTCTCTATTATTTATATTTCTAAGTTCATGCATTGCTCTTGCAATATCATTCGACATTCTTATTGCAGAGCTTGTACTATTTTCTATTACATCTTTTGTAAAGAGTATTTGCAATTTTCTTGCAATTGCTTCGTAATTTTTTGTTAAATTAGCCTTTTCAATTTCTTCCATAGTTATTCCAAGGAAATTTAATACTGGTACATAATCTCCGTCAATTTTATCAATTATCCCTTCACGTAAACCATCTACCATATCATAAGGCACATAAGAAATTTTATCACATACTCTAATTAAGCACCCCTCTAAAGTTGCTGGCATTATTCCCTTATCATATCCTTTTTTAGTAAAACAGCTTTCTAGCTCTTCATTAAATCTACTTTCGTCCTTTTTCGTATCTGGAATAAACTCTGTTTCTGTTTTTTCTCCGTTATGAGCATTTATTCCGTCAAAAATTAACCACAAGCTTTTTCTTATTCTTGCAATTTCACTATCTCTAATATCAGGATTAAACGCTTTTATCCTATCTAATATTTCATTATATATATTATCTCTATATATTAATTCTGCTGGTCCTAATGCATTATGTGTATAATAACCAATTCCATAATCTTCTTTTACATTAGATAGCCACCATTCTCCACTATGTCCTAAAAAAGTATGTCCTAAATCATGATTTCTTGCAATTATCCTTGTTACTCCAGTGTGTAAGCCTAACTTTTTAGCGATTTCCACAGCTATACCTTCTACATTTTCCATGTGTATTTTTCTATTTGTTGTCTCTTGTGAAGATTTTCTAAGTCCTTTTATCATCATTGTCTCTTCTGAACTTTTCTTGTTATATGGGATAATACTTGAATCTATCTCATTTGCATATTCTTCTAATATGTCTAATATTAAACTTGAATAATTGTCTAATCTTTGTGTTTGTACTATACTTTTAGAATTTCTATTTAAAAATCTTTTTGTGTCTCTTCTATAACCATTTATTTTCATTGCCAAAGTAGCTCCCTCATTACTATTAAATTTTTGCATTCTAAAGCCTGCAAAATATCCGTGTTTATTATATTATATCTAGCACCATTTGTCAATTTAAACAAGGCTCAAAATGGCATAAATCTACCAATTTTGTAAAAACATACAAAAGCTTAGTATCATACCTATTTCTTTAATTTCCTGTATCTATATTAAAGTAATATTTTTTTCAAAGCGAAGAAAAATAGCTGTAATGCTTGTTTTAAGCATTACAGCTATTTGTGATATTATATTAATTTTGTGTATAAGGTATATTATCTATATTTTATAATTTCCCTTTATTTTTTATAATTTCTTATAACCTGCTATTTAAAGCTATGTTCAAGTCTTTTATATTTTTACATTTTTTATGTTTTTACCTCGTTTTTTATAACTTTTTATTGGCGTTGCATTAAAAATTGCATTAAATTTTATAAGGCTAAGTTGCTCCCAACCTAGCCTCTTTGAGTTATATATCTATATTTATTTTAGCATGAATATTATAATGTGTCAAACTGCATATTTGATAAATCCACTCAACACACTTGGAGCTACTTCTTCCGTTGACATATTTTGTACTTGTAGTTCTCCTGATGTCATTACTAACAATCTTAAATTTCCAGAACTACAAAAAAGTGGTACAAATATGTTCGAGCTAGGTCTATATCCGTTCTGGCATTGTTGCAATTGTTGTCATA
>CALXJN010000026.1 GCA_944388635.1 uncultured Clostridia bacterium | reverse complement strand
CGTCATAATTTACTATGCTTGTTATTACAAATGTAACTATTGAGGCTACGACAACAAGCATAATTGATTTATATATTTTTTGTTTTTTATCATTTTCCATATAAAAGCCTCCGAATAAATTATATTCCTATTTTATTAATTAAATTCACTTAAAGAATATTTTCTTTAAGTGAATTTAAACTTGTTCATAAATACTATTTATTAAAATATGACATTGGATTTACATATGTTCCGTTTAGTAATACACCAAAGTGTAAATGGTTTCCTGTTGAATATCCAGTAGTTCCAACTGTTGCTATTTGTTGTCCTTTTGAAACTGTTTGTCCAACACTTACTGAAATAGTTGAGCAGTGTGCATATAATGTAACTAGTCCATTTCCATGTGATATCATTAAGTAGTTTCCATATCCTCCACCACAGCCACATCTTGTACTAGGTGTTTTTCCATAATTATGTGTACATGTATTAGAAACCTTTATAACCGTTCCGCTTTCAGCTGCAACTATCTTATTTCCTCCTGCAGCTGCTATATCAATACCTTTGTGATTTGTAGAACCTACTCCTCCACCTGGTGAATTTCTTCCTCCAAAATATGAAGATATTCTACTATACACTGGACAAGGCCACTCTAAAAGACCACCTGTATATACATATCCTCCACCTGATGAGCTACTTTGTGATTGTCTTGCTATCTCTTGTAATTCTCTTTCTGTTTGTTTCATTTCCTCATTGTATTTATCTATTTGTGCTTGTAATGCTTTTTGTTCATCTGTTAATTGAGATACATATTTATTTTTATTTGCTCTTGCATTAGATAATCTAAGTTCTTCTGTTTTTACTTGTGCTTGTTTTTCACTTACTTCACTTTTCTTTGTTTCTACTTCTTTTTTAGAGTTTTCTATCGTAGTTTTTTGTTCTTCTATTTGGTCTAATAGTTTTGTATCATAATCTGCAATTTTTCCTATTATATAATATCTTGATATGAAGTCTGACAAACTTTTTGAATTTAGTAATACATCTAAATAAGAAGTGTTGCCCATTTTATATTGTGCAACTAATCTTTTGCATAATGTATCATATTGTTCATCATATTTTTCTTGTTCTTCATTAAGTTTTGTTTCAAGCTCAGATATTTCATTATTTAAGTTTGTAAGTTCAGTATTAAGTGTTTCTATCTCTTCTTCTTTTGCTGATATTTCTCCGTCAAGTTCTTCTATTTCTAATAAAACTGAGTCTACCTCATTATCTATTGTATTAATTTTTTCTTGGTTTTCATCAATTTGATCTTGTAAATTTTCTTTTTGCTCATTAAGTTCTGCCGCGGTTGCTGCAAAACTTAATACAGAAATTGATAATATGGCTATTAAAAGTGCTATGCTTATTATCTTTTTCATATGCATTTCCTCCATTTTATACTTCTAAGTATTTTCTCATTGAGATTGAGCTTCCGACAATACCAATTCCAGCTCCAAGTGCTATATATGTTAATAATAATAAATTAAACATATCTGCAAATGTATATAATCTCAAGTTTAATCTTTGGAATGTATCTGTTTGTGTAATACCATTTGTTACTAGGTTATATGCAAGTCCTACAATCAATATTGAAATTAATGCAGCTACAACTCCTATTATGATACCTTCTACTATAAATGGCCATCTTATGAAGCTATTCGTTGCTCCCACATATTTCATAATAGAAATTTCTTTTCTTCTTGCATGAACTGTAAGTTTTATTGTATTTGTTATTATAAATATTGAAATTATAACTAATACAACAAGTATAGCAAATGTTACAATTCTTACTCCTTTTGTAATTTTTAATAATATGTCTATTGTTTCATCACTACCTGTTATATCATCAACTTTTTCTATTTGTTTTATTTGTTCTTTAACAGTACTATTTAAATTTAAGTCTGTCAATGTTACTATAAATGAATCTGGGAATATATCTTCTATTCCTTCCATTATGTCTGCATAATCTTCAAGTCCTTCCTTCATTTCATTATAGCCTTCTGTGCCAGAAACAAATTCTACTGTATTTACCCCTTGTATTTCCCTTATTCTGCTTTCTATTTCGTCTATTTCTTCATCTGTAACTCCAATATCAAGGTAAACTTGCATTCCTTGTTCTGCTTCTACTTGTTTCATTACATAATTTACATTTTCTCCAAGGATGAAGAATACTCCAAACATTAGCATTGCCATACACATAATTACTAATGCTGCACCTGTAGATTTTTTATTCTTTAGTACATTTCGAAATCCTTCTCCTATTAAATAATTCATTACATTATATCTCACTGTCATAACCACCCTTTTTATCATCTCTTACTATGTTGCCTTTTTCTATCTGGATTACTCTTTTTTTCATTTTATCTACTATGTCTTTCGCGTGTGTTGCAACAATTACAGTTGTTCCCCTCATATTTATTTCATTAAGTAAGTTCATGATGTCCCAAGCTGTATCTGGATCTAGATTTCCTGTTGGTTCGTCTGCAATAAGCATAGAAGGATTATTTACTAATGCTCTTGCAAGTGCTACTCTTTGTTGTTCTCCTCCTGACAATTCATGTGGATACATTTTTGCTTTTCCGCTTAGTCCTACCAAGGATAAGACCATAGGTACTTGCCTTCTTATATGTCTTTGAGTTGCTCTTACTATGTACATTGCATAAGCTACATTATCATAAACTGTTTTATCTGGTAATAGTCTAAAGTCTTGGAAAACAACTCCCATACTTCTTCTTAAATATGGAATTCTATTCTTCTTTAAGAATGTTGTATCTTTCCCATTTATTATGATATTTCCTGAAGTTGGTTCTTCTTCTTTTAGTATCAACTTTATTAATGTTGATTTTCCTGAGCCTGAAGTTCCTACTAAAAATGCAAATTCTCCTTTTTCTATTATGAAGTTTGCGTTATGTATTGCTTCAGTTCCAGTAGAATATCTTTTATTTACATTTCTGAATTCTATCATTTTTTATCAATTTTCTCCTAATTTTTTTGACTTTTATTTAAACTTTTTCTTTATATATCATAACAATATTTCTGAATTTATGCAATAGTTTTTTTTGGAAAAAAAAGAAAAATTTTGAAAATAAAAATACTTTTATTTTCAAAATTTTTAAGCTTTATTGTTTCATCTTTTTGATTTCTTCTTGTCTTTTTACTTTTTGTGTAGTTGTTTTTATCATTGGTTCATCTGTTAATACTAGTTTTTTCATATATTTATATTTAGGAAGTTTTGTATTTATTTCTTTTATATCTTTCCAAACAATTTCTCTTAATTCTTCCTCTGTTATGTTTGGATATTTCTCTTCTACATATTCTTTATTATATACGATTTTTACAGATACTAATAAGTCATCATCTTTTTCTTCTCCATACACCATACTTTCTGCAACATATGGAAGATTATTGATTAATACTTCTATTTCTTCTGGATACACATTTTTTCCATTTTTTAGTACTATTACATTTTTCTTTCTTCCGGCTATAAATATTATTCCATCCTTATCCATATATGCTAAATCTCCTGTATGGAACCAGCCGTCCTTTATAACTTCATTTGTTGCTTTTTCATCTTCATAATATCCAAGCATTACGTTTGGTCCTTTTGCAATTATTTCTCCTATGCCTTCTTCATTTGGGTTATCTATTTTTATTTCTACTCCTGGTAGTGGATATCCAATTGAGCCATATCTAATTACTTTTTTATTTTCTGCCGTAAGTACTGGTGCTGTTTCTGTTAGACCATATCCTTGTACTGCAAGTATTCCGAAATCATTAAACCCTTTTGCAACTTTTTTATCAAGTGAAGATGCTCCACTTATTACAAATCTAATTTCTCCACCAAGTTCATCATATATTTCTTTAAATACTTTTTTCCTAATATCTATTCCGAATTTTAATAAAATTTTGCATAAAACTTTTGCAATTTTTACTAATTTTGTTTTACCTTTTTTCTCAATTCCTGCTTCTATTTTCTTATACATTGCTTCTATTAAAAGTGGAACGCATACGAATACTGTTACTTTGTATTCTTTTAGGTTTTCTTGTATGTGTCTTAATCCGTCACAAAATACATTTCGTGTTCCATTTGATAAAAAGAAAAGCATTCCTGTAGAACCAAATGTATGGTGAAATGGTAAAAAAGCTATATTTGTATCAGTACTGTACATTTTTTCTACTTTGTTTAATCCATTTATATTGCTTATTATATTTTTTTGTGACAACATTACAGCTTTAGAAAGTGAAGTTGTTCCTGATGTAAATACTATTGATGCCATTTTTTCTGTGTCTATTTTTGTATCAATGTATTCTCTATTTCCAGCTTGAATTAATTCTCCTCCTTTTTCTATTAACTTTCTAACTGTATCAAAATTTTCTACTTCATCCATGCAAATTACTTTTTGCAAAGAAGTTTCTCCTTTTAGCATTATTTTATTTATAGTATCAATATAACTTTCTTCACAAAAAATTATTTCTGCCCCAGATTTTTTAAGAGACATTTCTATTTCTTCTTCTGGTAGCCCTTTATCAAGTGGAACAATTACTCCGAACTCCGTTAATTACTGCTATATATGAAAGTATCCATTCATATCTATTTTTACCAATTACTGCAATTTTTTTATTTTTGTAACCCATTTCAAGAAGTGCTGTTCCTAAACAGTCTATTTCTTTTCCAAAAGTTTCATAACTTATATTCTCGTAACTTATTTCTTTGTTGTTTTTGTGTTTTATAACAAAAGCTACATTTTCAGCATATTCTTTAGTTGAATTATTTATCATTTCTTTTAAGTCTTTAAATTCATGAATATCATATAGAATTCTATTTTTCATATAATAACCTCTCTAATCTAGTTTTCGATACTAGGTTATCATATATATAATAATATGTCAATGCTTTTTGACCACTCATTCTATTTTCTAAGTTCATTGATACTTTTTTCTAAATTTTCTATTAAATAATCTACATCTTCTTTTGTATTATCTTCGCCAAAAGTTACTCTGATTCCCATAATTTAATGTAAAGTATGGTATCATCTCTTTTAAAACCTCTTCTTTTACATAAGTGGTTGCCGCATGATCAAAATATCTTATTTTTTCCAATCTAGTTTCCTCCTCGCAATTATTATATGCAAAATATGTAAAAAACTTGC
>CALXJN010000025.1 GCA_944388635.1 uncultured Clostridia bacterium | reverse complement strand
TTACTTCACTTTTTATACTTGCAGTCTCAGTTCCTGTTGTAATCTCATCTTTATTTCTTAATAAAAAGTATCCTCCTATAACCAATGCTATTACAACAATTATCGCAATTACAATACACAATATTGCTTTTGAATTTCCTTTTTCTGACATAAATAAACCTCCTTTATTTTTTATGTTATTATCATATCATTGTTTTGAAATTTAATCAATTATTTTTTATTATTTTCTATTTCAAAATATATAAAAAAAGTAAGGTACTATATAAAATTTATGTAGCGACGCGTAGCATGGAAGCGAGCTAAGAAACTGTTATGGCTTTGCCATTTACAGTTTCTTGTGAGTCGACCAACAAGGAGCAAATAAATTTTATATAGTACCTTACTTTTTACAGTACTTTCCTAAAAAATCATAAACTTATTTATAGTAAGTTCATGACAAAAAGTACACCTACAATGCTTTCCACATTTTAGGTGTACTTTTTATAACACTATTTATATATTTATTCTTCTTCTGGTGCTCCTACTGGGCAAACTCCTGCGCAAGTTCCGCATCCTATACATAAATCTGGATTTATTTCAAATTTATTTTCTCCTTGTGATATGCATTCAACAGGGCAAGATGCTGCACATGCTCCACAGCTTATACATTTATCTGTTATCTTGTATGCCATTTTATTTGTGCCTCCTTTCTTCTGATTTTAAAAAGCAAATTAACGTCTACATAGTACGTTTCATTGATTTTAAACCTGCTTACCTAGCAATTCATAGTTTTTTCAGAATTACTATTCTTCTCTATCTTTTTTATCTAGTGCTTCCATTTCTTCTAATTCTTTTAAATCATTTTCATCAATATGTTCTTCCTCTTCTTTTGCGTCTTTTATAATTGTAATTTCACTTACCGGATATTTTTTTATTTTAATATCATCTTTATTTTCTATTTTTACTTTTACCATTTCTTTTAGAGTTTCTACAGTTTCAACTATACCTTCTCCGTCTGCTGTTTTTACTATTGCTCCTGGCTTTGGAAGTCTTGCAAGTTTTTCTTCATATACTTCTTGTTCATATTTTAGACAGCACATGAGCCTTCCACACGCTCCTGAAATTTTGGAAGGAGTAAGTGATAAATTTTGTTCCTTTGCCATTTTTATTGATACTGTTTCGAAATTTGATAGAAAAGTACAGCAACACAATTCTCTTCCACAAATACCATTTCCACCTATTCTTTTTATCTCATCTCTTATTCCTATTTGTCTTAGCTCTATTCTTGTTTTAAATATTGCTGCCAAATCTTTTACAAGTTCTCTAAAGTCAATTCTTCCGTCTGCTGTAAAATAAAATAAGATTTTACTATTATCAAATTTATATTCTACATCTATTAAATTCATTTCTAATTTATGCTTTTTAATATTTTTTAAAGCTATATTAAATGCTTCTTTTTCTTTTTTCTTATTTTCTTCATAATGTTTTTTATCTTTTTCTGTTGCTTTTCTTTTTACTGGTTTTAATGGGCTAACTATTCTTTCTTCAGATATCTCTTTGTTAGCTATTACAACTTCGGCATATTCTTCTCCAAGTGCTGTTTCTACAATTACGTAGTCTCCTACATTAAATTTATATTTTCCTGGATCAAAGTAATATACTTTTCCTGGCTTTTTTATTCTGATTCCTACTATGGTTACTGTTTTCAATACTTTTCCTCCTATTCCCAAATTTTTAAAATGAGATTATCTATACACATATCATAATTACTATTGGATTTTAACCTAGTTTTTGTTTCTTCTACATAATCGATGTATTTAGCATATTTAATATTTTCTTTTACTTTATTTATTAAAATCATATTTATAAAATCTAGATTTTCCAAAATATTATCCTTATCTTTATATAAAACATCCAATTTATTTAATAAATCTATACTTTTGTATTTGTTTATATTTCCAAATATTTTTTCTAATGATTTGTATCTTTCTTTTTCTTCTTCTGATAATTCTTCTACATTTTCTTCTGTAAATACAATTTTAGTACATCTTGATTTTATGGTTGGAAGTATTGTATTTTCGTTATTTGCAACAAGTAGAATTGTTATAAAATCTGGTGGCTCTTCTAGTGTTTTTAGTAAACAATTTTGTGCCTCTTGAGTCATTTGTTCAGCATTGTTTATCAAATATACTTTTTTACTTGATGTTATAGGCTTTTCTGCTATTCTTTCTTGCATTCCTCGAATTTCATCTATCTTTATGCTTTCTGAGCTTTCTTTATTTATTTCAAAATAATCTGAATGGTTATCATCATCAAACATCAAACACGACTTACACTTTTTACATTCTTCATCTTCTGGACTTAAACACAATATCATTTTTGCAAATTTCTTTGCATAGTCATAATTCTTTGTTTTTCCGCTTCCAGAAAACATATACCCATTAACAACTTTTTTTGATTTTATAGTATTTTTTAGTAATTCTTCTATTTGTGCATTTTTCAATTTTGCTCATTTTCCTTTCTAAACTTCTCCAAATTTACTGAATGGCCAAAATCTAAATGCCACTTTACTCTCAATTTTATCTATAGGAATGCAACCAAACACTCTGCAATCTTCACTTTGCATTCTATTGTCACCCATTGCAAACACATATCCTTCTGGAACAGTTATATCATAAAATGCACCAGTTCTTTCTGTATATACACCTTCTGCTAGATATTCCTCTTCTAATAATTCGCCATTTAGATATACTTTTCCATTTTTTATTAAAATATTGTCTCCTGCAACTGCTATTACTCTTTTTATGTAGCTTGTTTTGCTAAATTCTAAAACATAATACATAAATTTTGAAAATATATTGCTAGGTTCGTAATTATATATTGCTACTGGATTCTCTTTATCAAATACTATATCTTCTTTATCTAATACTGATGGTGCCTCAAATGTGATTATATCTCCTCTTTTTATTTCTTGATTAGTTGTAATGCACCACCTATTAAGTATTAGTCTATCTCCTTGTTC
This sequence comes from uncultured Clostridia bacterium, assembly GCA_944388635.1. Classification (GTDB taxonomy): domain Bacteria; phylum Bacillota; class Clostridia; order TANB77; family CAG-508; genus JAAWPK01. The sequence continues at coordinate 10,416 of CALXJN010000025.1, read as the reverse complement.
TAAAGTTGTCTTCATTGAAACTTGTCTTACAACTGTAGGTGTAAATACATAATGTCTAACTAATAAAGCTAAAACTACTGCAATTACTATGCATATTATCCACTCTATTACTTCTTTTATATTATTTTTCTTCTCTGTATCCATTTATTTTCTTCCTTCCAAATTGTACATTATATTATATATCAATTCTTCCTTGAAAATCAAGTACTACACTACTTTTTTGTTGGTATTTTAATTACAACTTCTGTCCCTTCTCCTTTTTTACTTTTTATGTCTATACTTCCATTATTTTTATCTAGTATTTCTTTTGCAATTGATAATCCGAAGCCCTGTTCCTCCCATTTCTCTAGTTCTTGCCTTGTCTACTCTGTAAAATCTATCAAAAATACGACTTAAATCTTCTTCTGGTATTCCTATTCCATTATCTATAATTTTTATATATGCATCATTGTATACAAATCCAACATATATTTTAATATTTCCACCTTCTAATGTATATTTTATACTATTAGTCAAAATATTTAAAACTACTCTTTCAATTCCCTCTTTATCTGCATATACTGCTGGAACATTTGCTGTTACAAAACATTCCACAGTATGATGCTTTTTTTCGATTTCTAGTTGCACTTTATCTTGACATTGTTTTACAAGTTCTCCTAAATCAAACTCTTCCTTTTGTGTTTTTATTTCATTATTGTCAAATCTTGATAAAGATAGAAGGTCTGTAACAAGTTTTGCCATTCTCCTTGCTTCTGTTGCAATTACTGTTAAAAATTTATCTTTCGTTTCTTTATCATATTCATCTTCTAAAAGTGTATCTGCATACCCCATTATTGATGTAATTGGCGTTTTTAATTCATGTGATACATCTGCAACAAATTCTTTTCTCATATTATCTAGTTTTACATGTTCTGTAATATCTTGTATTACAACAATTACCCCTGCTGGTGTATCATCATCATTTTTTAGTGGTGCAAAATACATGTGCACATGATTATCTCCAATTGTTACTTTTTCTTCTGTTGATGTCCAATTTTCAAGATAAATTATTTTTTCTAGGTTTACATCTACATTTAATTTTGCAAATATTTTTTCAAAATTTTCATCTTCTGGAATTAATCTAAGTAACCTTGTAGCTGCTGGGTTTATTAGAAGTATCCTTCCTTCCATATTAAATGCTATAATTCCGTCTGTCATATGCAATAATATTGTTTCTATTTGGTTCTTTTTTCTTGATACTTCATTTAAATTTTCTTTTAACTCTTTTGTCATCATATAAAATGCATTTACTAGGTCATCTACTTCACTTTGCTTTTTTGTTTTTTCTAGTTCTTTTGTTTCTATTTCTTCTCCTGAAGTTATTTTTTTTGCATTGCTTATTAATCTGCTTATTGGTGCAATTACTTTTTGAGTTACAAACACCCCTACAAGCAGACTTATCATTGTAAATATAAGTATTGTATATATAGTTATTAATTTAACTTGTTCTTGGTATGTTTGTAATATTGTTTTATATTCTTCTACATTTGTTATTGTCTGCTGTGTTATTGTTTGCATATTTATATAATTAACATAGCCCATTGTTCCAATTATAGCTATTCCTAATACTAAAAATATTAATACTATTTTTATTTGTATTGTCTTTAACATTTTTTTATTTCTCCCTTTGTATCTATTTCCACTTAGTTAATAAGGGTGCTATTTTAGCACCCTTATATTTGCCTAAATATTAATTTATTATTCTGGTTTTGCTATATAATATCCTACGCCTCTTTTGGTCACGAGTATTTGTGGGTTTGTTGTGTCATCTTCAATTTTTTCTCTTATTCTTCTTACTGTAACATCAACTGTTCTTATATCTCCAAAATATTCATATCCCCAAACTTTTTCAAGTAATAATTCTCTTGAAACAATTTGTCCGAGGTTGGCTTGCTAGATATTTTAAAACTTCAAATTCTCTTACTGTTAAATCTACTTTTTCTCCTCTTACCTTTACCTCAAATCTGTCTACATCTAAAAGTAAATCTCCAACTTCTATTTTGTGTTGGCTTTTTTCTTCTCTATTATCTGCTTGTGATTTTTCTGTTGCTTCCAATTTTCTCAAATTTGCTTTTACTCTTGCCATTAATTCTCTTACACTAAATGGTTTTGTTATATAATCATCTGCACCTAGCTCTAATCCTACTATTTTATCTAATTCTTCATCCTTTGCTGATAAAATAAGTATTGGTACATTTAAAGTGTTTTTAATTTTTTTGCACGCAGTAAGTCCGTCCATTTTTGGAAGCATTATATCAAGTAATATTAAGTCTGGCTTTTTCTCTAATGCTATTTCTACTGCTGCCATTCCGTCATTTGCTTCTATTGTGTTATATCCTTCTTTTTTTAGATTATACACTAGTATATCAATTATAGATTGCTCATCATCTACTATTAATATTGTTTTTTTATCCTCATCGTACATTTTGAATTTCCGCCTTTCATTTAAGACTTTATTTCTATTTATTTTATATCATATTACGAGAATTAAAACAAGTATTTTTTAAATATTTGACAAATGAATTTAATCTGTGTATAATATAAGTAGAAAATGAGAAACCACGAAAGTGGTTGCCGAAAGTTTGATTAATAACCATTCCCTCGTCAAAGCAGAATGGTTATTTTTTATTGTTTATGTAGTAACCAACAAATGGTACCTAACAAAACAACGTTTATGATAGTTACTCCTATTTTCTGCACTAAAAAACTTCCAATTTTACTGATTAACATTTTTAATATTAACCAATAAATCTTGGAAGTTTATTGTCATATAAAATTATATCTCATGCACTCTTTAGTTCAAGCCTCAACTTATCTGCTATCATTGCTATAAATTCTGAATTAGTAGGTTTCCCCTTAGCTGCTGATACTGTATATCCAAATATACTTTCTACAGTTTCTGTTTGTCCTCTTCCCCATGCTACTTCTATTGCATGGCGAATTGCTCTTTCTACTCTTGAAGGTGTAGTTCTAAATTTCATTGCTATATCTGGATAAAGTTGTTTTGTTATTTGATTTATTATATCTATATCTTTTACGACCATCATTATTGCTTCTCTTAAATATTGATATCCTTTTATATGTGCTGGAACTCCTATTTCATGAATTACATTTGTTACTAAGGCTTCTAAGTTTTCTACTTCCCTAGTTTTATCTGGTAAAATATCTATATATGGCGCTCTTATGTCTTTGCTAATCCCTGAATTTCTTATTCCGTGAAGGTTTATAATATTTCAATTCTTTTACCCTTCTCATCAAAAGGTTGATGTCAAAAGGCTTTACCACATAATATTGTGCTCCAAGTTCTAATGCTCTCGCAGTAATTTTGTCTTGTCCTACTGCTGATAATACTATAAAAAGCGGTTTTTTATCTAAAGTAGATTCATTTACTTTTTCTAAGACTCCTAAGCCATCTAATTGTGGCATTATTACATCTATTATTGCTACATCTGGTTTTGCATTTTTTATCATATCGACTGCTTCTACGCCATCTTTAGCAATACCGATTACCTCCATTTCTTCTTCTCTTTCAATATAACTTGTTAAATTTTGGGCAAAGTCTATATTGTCATCCGCTACTAAAATCGACAACTTGTCTCTCACTTTTCTTTTTCCTCCTAACTTAATTTTTGTAAAAATTTTACATTTTCATTTGTAAATTTTTTCCATTTTTGTATTATATTACTTTTTCCAGATTTTGGCAATAGTTTTTCTAATTTTTTCCATTTTTATTTTATTTTTCTTCGTTGTTAGTTGCGATTTTTTGGCTATTTTTCAGTGCACTTGTAATTTAATAATCTTTTCTTTTTTATTTTGTATTTTTGTATTTTTCAAATTATTTTTTGTTAAATTTTCTGTTATTTTTTCATATTCTTTTTTTGAAAATTCAATAGTAATTTTTATATTTTCTACATATTCTTTTTTTATAATTTTCACATTTTTCATTGTAGATAAAATATGTAAAATTTGATTTATATTTTCATAAGTCGTTATTATCTCAGCTGAATATCCCTCCTCTTTTTCTACTATAGTTGTATTTTGAAGCGCTTCTTTTAAGCTATCTGAATAAGCTTTAACTAAGCCTCCTGTACCTAAAAGTATTCCTCCAAAATATCTCGTAACTATTACAACTATATTTAAAATTTCTCTTTTTTCTAATATGTTAAGCATAGGTGCACCAGCAGTTCCAGAAGGTTCACCATCATCACTTTGCTTTTGTACTATTCCATTTTTAGTTTTTATCCTATATGCATAACAATTATGTCTCGCATCATAATATTTTTTCTTAATTTCTTTTATTCTTTCTTCTGCTTCTTCTTCATTCTCCACATAAAATATATTTGCTATAAATTTAGATTTTTTTTGAATAATTATGCCTTCTGCTTCTTTTTCAATAGTTTTAAACATTTTTCTCATCACTCCCTGCTGTATAGCCTGTAGAATATGCTATTTGCAAATTAAATCCTCCTGTGTACCCGTCAACATCTATTATTTCTCCTGCAAAGTATAAATTCTTTATTAGCTTTGATTCCATTGTTTTTGGATTAATTTCTTTAACATTTATCCCCCCGCGCTGTAACTATTGCTTCTTCTATTGGTCTAAATTTACTTATTGTTAATTTAAAATTCTTTATAGTTTCTCCTAAAACTGTTCTCTCTTCTTTCGTTATTTCATTTACTCTTTTAAAAGGATTTATTTTTGAAAGTGAAATAATTTCTCCTATTATTTTTTGTGGTAATAGCTCATCAAGACTATTTTTTAACTCGCGATTTTTGTACTTTTCAAAATCTCTTCTTATTCTTATATCTAATTTTTCTAAAGTTAATGCTGGTTTTAAATCAATGCTTAATTCTATTCTTTTGTTTTTCAATAATTCTTCCACGTTTTTATATCTTATTAAATGTGATGATGCACTTATTATAATTGGTCCTGTTACTCCAAAATGTGTAAATAGCATTTCTCCAAAATCTTCATATATCTTTTTATTTTTCTCTTTATCTATTACTTTTATAGCAACATTTCTTAAACTAAGTCCTTGCAGATTTTTGCATATATCTTTTTCAAAGCATTCCAATGGAACAAGACCTGGTCTCATTTCTTTTATGCAATGTCCGTATTTTTCTGCAATTTTTTGTCCGTCTCCTGTTGAACCTGTTAAAGGATAGCTCATTCCTCCTGTTGCTAAAATTATTTTATCTGCCTCAATAGTTTTTTCTCTATTTTCTAAAATATATTTTACTCCTATCGCTATTTCGTTTTTTACCTCTATATCTATAACTTTTGCATTTGTTATAACTTTTACGTTCAATTCTTTTAAGGCTTTATATAAAGCATCAACAACACTTTTAGCACTATCTGTTACTGGAAATACCCTATTTCCTCTTTCTACTTTAGTTTTAAGTCCTTCTTGTTCTAAGAGTTTTACTATATCTTTATTTGTGAAATTTTGGAATACACTATACAAAAATTTTCCATTTCCTGGAATATTATTTATGAATTCATCTATATCAATTGCATTTGTTATATTGCACCTGCCCTTTCCTGTTATTCTGAGCTTTTTTCCGCAATATTCATTTTTTTCTAAAATTATTACTTCGTTTTTTCCTCTTGCTGCTGCAATTCCTGCAAGCATTCCTGCCGCTCCTCCACCTACTATTACTACTTTCATAATTACACTAATCCCTTCTTAAACTCTTTCATAAATCATATAGAATGATTATATAATATTTATATCACTTTATCAACTTTGTAATTTCTCATAACTTTTCATTTTTTTGTAATAATTAAGTAATTTTCTTAATATACATTAGTAAAGTTATTTGTACAAACATTTAGAAGGATTTTAACTCCTTCGGAAAGGAAAGAAAATAAAAATGGAAAATTTAAGCTTGTATCAGGATATAAAATCAAGAACTGATGGTGATATATATATTGGTGTTGTAGGTCCTGTCAGAACTGGTAAATCTACTTTTATAAAGCGTTTTATGGATTTACTAGTTATTCCAAATATTGAAAATGAATATAAAAAGGAAAGAGCTCAAGATGAACTCCCTCAAAGTGCTGCTGGTAGAACTATTATGACCACAGAGCCAAAATTTGTTCCAAACGAAGCCATCGAAATTACTCTAGGAGATAATATTAAATTTAAAACAAGATTAGTGGACTGTGTTGGATACCTAGTCAATAATGCAATTGGATATCTTGAAGATGATATGCCTAGAATGGTTAAAACTCCTTGGTCTGAAGAAGAAATTCCTTTTGAAACTGCCGCTGAACTTGGAACTAGAAAAGTAATTACTGAACATTCTACTATCGGAATACTTATAACAACAGACGGTTCTATAACAGACATTCCAAGAGAAGATTACATAAAAGCAGAAGAAAGAGTTGTATCTGAACTTAAAGAACTTCATAAACCATTTGTAATTGTTTTAAATAGTGAAGAGCCTGACTCCGAATATACAAGAAAATTAGCTGCAAAATTGGAGGAAAAATATTCAGTATCTGTTATTCCAACTGATTGTTCTAATTTATCAATAGATGATATTAACAACATGTTTAGTAAGCTTTTATACGAATTCCCAATAGAGCAAATAAATATTGATATGCCAAAATGGGTTGATACTTTAAATGATGAGCATTGGTTAAAAAAGCAACTATATTCTCAAATAAAAGAAGCATTTAACAATATCTCTGTATTAAAACAAGTTGATAAAAGTATTTCTTCTATCAAAACTACTGATATTATATCAAATGCTTCTTTAAATGAAATTAATCTTGGTAATGGTAATGCCAATATTAACATTACTCTTAAAGATAATTTATTTTATCAAATTTTAACTGAACTAACTGGTGTTAATGTTTCGAACGAAGGTGACCTCTTCTCTACTATGGCTTCTCTTGCTTGCACTAAAAAAGAGTATGATAAAATTGCTTATGCTCTTCAAGAAGTAAAAGCAAAAGGCTATGGAATTGTCACTCCTTCAATGGATGAATTAATATTAGATGAACCTGAAATGGTTAAACAGGGTTCTCGTTTCGGAGTAAAACTTAAAGCCAAAGCTCCTAGTATTCATATGATTAGAGCTGACATAACCACCGAAGTTTCTCCTATTGTCGGCTCTGAAAAGCAATCAGAAGAACTCGTAAATTACTTACTTTCTGAGTTTGAAACAGATCCTAAAAAAATTTGGGAATCTAACATTTTTGGAAAAAGTTTACATGAACTTGTAAATGAAGGACTTCAAAATAAATTATACAGAATGCCTGAAGACGCCCAATTAAAACTTCAAGAAACATTAGAGCGTATTGTAAATGAAGGTAGTGGTGGACTAATTTGTATCATTCTTTAATTTCTTACAAAGCAGACTATTTTTGTAGTCTGTTTTTCTTTTTTTAAGAATTAAACTTAAAATTAATAAAAACAAAATAAATAATATTAAATCGGCTATAATCACTTTGACTATAAAATAATCTTCTCCCGTCCTTGGTAATTTTTTAATGCTTACCTTTTCCACTTCTAAGACTAATTGTTTTTCATTTTTTTCTTCTTCTTTTGTTTCTTCTGCGTTTGCTATTTTATTATCTTCTTCATGTTTTTCTTCTGTGTTTATTTCATCTTCCTTACTTTCTTCTGATTTGTTATTTTCTATTTTTTCATTATTTTCATCCTCTTTTATATTTATTTCCTCTTCAGTTTTATCTTTGTCATTTTCCTCAATTTGATTATCTTTATGATTATTTTCTTTTTGTTCCTCATTTTTATTCATGTTATTTTTGTTTTCTTCCTTTTCCTCTGTTTGCTGATTTTCTTGTGCTGATTCGTCTTTATCTTTTTGACTATCTTCTATTTCTTCTTTTTCTTGTTCTACAGTAACTCCCTCTAAATTATCTTTTATTTCCTCTGGCTTCTCTTCTTTTTCAGGCTCTTTGTTTTCTACTTCTTCTTCACTTTTGTTATCTTCGTCTTGATTATTTTCTTCTTTGTCGTCATCTTCTTCAATCGGTGTATCTTCTTCCTCTTTTATTTCAGTATCATCTGGTTTCTCTTCTGGTTTTTCTTCTGTGCTATTGTTTTCATTTTCTTTGTCCTCTTCTGGTTCATCTGGCACAATATCTATTTCTTTTTTTGTCAAGTCTACTTCACACAAACTATTTTCTTTAACAATAAATTCGCTTATTTCAGTTACTTCTTCTCCGTTAATATTACTTACCTTTTTTAGTATATATTTTCCAGTATTCATATAACTTAAATAAATATGCTTTTCTTCTCCAATACCATGTTGACTTTGAAGAACATTTTTATCATTATATATATACAATGTTGTTCCAGCTTCACTTTTAATCAATAATTGTCCTGTTTTGTGATTTAATCCTATTGCATAGGTTTCGTCTCTATTTTCTTTAATTTCTATTATAAATTCCATAGGGTTTATTTTGTACTCATCTGGAACTGCCACTACTGTAATTTTAACCACTCCTGCTCCAATTTTATCTATATAAGCAATTCCGTCTTCTTTTGTTGTATATTCTCCAGAAATTCCTGTATCTATTTCTTCAACTTTTACCGTTACATTTGGTAACCTTTCCTGTGTTGCACTTTCTACAACAAATACTCTTAAGCTTGAATTCCTGTTATCATCTTCTATCTCTTGTCCATTTAAAATATTTATCTCATTTGTTTGTGTCATTGCCTCTACTTTTGATATATTTAATGCAATTAATACAAAAGTAAAGATTATACAGATTTTTTTAATCATAATTATTTCCTTTCTTTTTAATAAATTTCTTTTCCTACAATACATCGTCTTTTGTCTCTTTTTTCTGTTATGCAAGTTATTAGTGTTATAATATTTTCTTTTGTATTTTTTAATATTTCTACATTTGTTTCTTCTATGACTTTGTTCTCTGTTACTTCATACCTCCTCTCTCCCATATTTGTTATATATATAATTTCTTCGCCACTCTCAAGTTCGTTTATTCTTGAGAAATAGTGAGCATATGAGCCTCTATTATGTGATGCCAAAGCAACATTTCCGCTCCATTGACTTGTTTCTTCAAAATGTCCAACCGCATATTTTAAAACATTACTCGATGTTCCCTCACATACTGGTGCTTTTACATCTATACTTGGAATTATAATAAGTCCAATTTCTCCTTCGTTCAAAATATATTTTGTTTCTTTTTCTTCCTTTTGTTCTATTTCATTTTGTTTTGTATTCTCCAGATTTTTTTCAATATTTTCTATTAAATTTTCTTGTTTGACTTTTATATAATTATATCTAATTGACACATATATAAATGAAATAGCACATAAAACAAATAAAAATAACATGGTTATTTTCAAAACTTTAAATTCTTTCATAAATAATCTCTTTTCTTAATTGGATTTTTATTATTTCAGAATTGAAATAATTAGTGCAAATGCACTTTAGATTTTTAAATATAAATTATATTAGCACGATTTTTTTATAAAATCAATAGTTTTTATAAAATTTGTGTAATTTTTTATGTAAAATTGACTATATTTGTTAGATATGGTAAAATATAAGTATCCTCAAAGTAGAGGTTCGTATATATTCACAAGTGTTTTCTTCATGATACTGAAAGGAGTGTTTTATTATGAAGAACAAGCTTCGGGTTGTAGCATTAGCAATCCTCTTTTCGTTTGTCTTCGGCTTATCTGTTTCGGCAGCGGAGCCTAGGATTATCGAGAATATCGACGTTGCAGCGACGTCGATTACCGGTTATCCTAACGTGAAGGTAACTGTCCACGGGGCAGTTATCGAACAATACCTCGAGTGGGACAAGGATCCTTCTCAGTTGGCTTATGGCGAAAGAGGTCACGGCACAATGGTCTTAAAGGCTGCAGATGGCTATGTCTTTAGTCGGAAAGGTCATATAAACCGTACCGAGAACGCTGGCACTGGTGATAATGTCACAGTTGTTGGCGAAACCTTGAGTCAAAAGAGAGTTCGGCTCCACGTCTACTTTGACGGTTCCAAGCCGTCGAATAGCGGAGACAATGACCACATCATCTGGGAGGAGGATGAAAGTTCTTCTCAAGGAAGTCAAGATTTCACTATCCACTTCGAAATCCGTTTTTGAGGTGGAGGGAAAAGGAGGATGAAATTCATAGTAAAACAGCCGAGGGCACCCTGGTTGGGTGCCCTCGGCATTTCTGTGTAGTCCTCCAATATTTGCTTTTCCGCAAAACTTTTGGACTCGGCATGTGTTATCTCACTATCATTCCTCTTAACCTTAAGATTTCTTTCCAGAACAAAACGCCATATGTCTGGAATTTCGTTGCGTATGTTGCTAATATCCAAGGTCTTGCCCAAAGATATTGCCCCTGCTCATCTTGTGTGGTGTACATC
>CALXJN010000024.1 GCA_944388635.1 uncultured Clostridia bacterium | reverse complement strand
TAAAAAATTCCTTGAAAGAAATAGAGCCTCCTAGAGAAGATTTAACATTTAGACAGTTGAAAATTCATCATGAAGGAAAGCGAATGATTCTTAATGACAATGTTGCTAGAAACTTAAATTTATTAACTGCTGAAGGTAAATATAACTATAATGCTTATTTACTTGCTGATGAAAATAATATATCAATAAAACTTGTTAAATATTTAGGAACAAGCAAAATGGAATTAATAGAAAACCAAGAATATGGTTATTGTTGCTTAATAACTGCTACACAAAGAATTTTAGATAGGCTTACAGCTGAAAATACTGTTTATGCAAAAATTGAATATAATGGTAGAAAAGAAGTAGAAATGATAGACAGTAAAGCTTTAAAAGAAGCCGTTATAAATGCAATGGTGCATAGTGATTATACTTTAACTACAACACCAATAATTGAACTTTATTCTGATAGAATTGAAATTACATCAGGAGGAGGACTACCACAAGGCTTATCACAAGAAGAATTTTTAGAAGGTGTTACTGCTCCAAGAAATAAAGAACTTATTAGAGTGTTTAAGGATGTAGATTTAATTGAAAATATAGGCTCTGGAGTATTAAGAATTTTAGATGCTTATGATAAAAGTTGTTTTAAATTTATGGATCATTTTTTAAGAGTTTCATTTAAATACAAAGAAAATCCATTTGAATATGAAGATACTGCCAAAACAAAAAGCAGTAAGTTAGGCAGTAAGAAAAGCAGTAAGTTGGCAGTAAGTGAAGAACAGATATTAGAACTATGTAAAACGGAGAAATCACTAAAAGAAATTGCAGAGTACTTTGGCTACAAAGATGTATATAAATTTAAAAATAATTATATAAATAAATTATTAGAAGAAAATAAGTTAAGAATGACAATTCCAGATAAGCCAAAAAGTAGAAATCAAAAATATGTAACAATTTTACAAAAAATATAATATGTGATATAATGTTATGGATTTTAATAACAAAATCATAATTGCTATTTTAAGGAGGAAATTCATTATGATGAACGAAACAATTGCTTTGGAAGGTTTCCGGAAACTCATATGTGAAGCTCATGAAAAAGGTGAAACTGCTCTCTTAATATGGAAAAATCCAGAAGAAAGAGAAAAATGGGGTGGAAAAGAAGAAGAAATGTGGGTAGAAAATGCATTTGAGGTGCATGGTTTTGACCAAGACGGAAAGGCTTATGGAACTTACAGGAATATGGAGTTAACAAGGGCTATGCGAAACGCTTTTAGATGTAACAATCAGTTCAAGTTAACTACAGTTGATGGCAAAGGTCTTGCAGCTATGGCATTTCAAATCGATAAATTGCTATCTACGGAAGGTCATTTGATGTTTGCATTCAGAGGAATATTCTATAAACATCTCAATGGTCCAATTGTATCGATACCTTCATGCCAAAAATTAGACACTAATTGGTAAATAATAGCGGAGAGACTACATACAATAATGCAGTCTCTCTATTTTTCTATACGCTCTATAGTTTATAATTATAGAGAATATTTAGTTGGAAATTAATAGAAAACTACCACTCCATTTCTGTATATTCTTGTTCTTCCTCATATTCAATTTGCTTTACTGGATCAAGATAAATACCATTTTCAAATTCAAAATCTCTAATAAATTTTTCTTCAGAAGAAACTGAAAATTTGGTACATACCCAATGTATGAATTTATCTACTGTTTTTTGAAATGTATTTATTACCTTTCGTAAAAGGCTATTTTCTTTTTCTAACTGGTAGATTTCATCTTCATATTTATTTTCAACTTTTTGGATTTCTTCTTTAAGTTTAACAGAATAATCATTTTCCATATTCTCACACTTTTCTTTTAACTCTCTATTTTCACACATTATAGATTTTCTTTCTTTTTCATATTTTGAAGCTCTTTCTACAGTATTAACTTGACTTTGTAGTGTCAAATAAAGTAAAGAATTTTGTTCTTGTAATTCTTTAATCATTTTATCTCTTGGCTCTACTACTAATTCTTGTATTTTTTCATCTCTATTTCGTACTAACTTTCCAAAACTCTTAACATCAGGTGTTTCTGGTAATTCTAATTTAATATCTTTAAGTACTGTTTTAGTATTCTCAAAATTTGTAATTTTTTTATAATCTTCAACAGATAAATGTACTCTTTCACTAGAATTTCCTCTTTCTAAATCAAATCCATTTGCAGTTATATAAGAGTGGAAAGCATTTTGTAATTGCCTATAACTATCTTTAGCTTTCCAAAATTCACTACAAGCAATTTTATCAATAGCATTTCCTTTCTTATCTGTAGTATGAACTACTGGAATAAAAACTAAGTGCATATGTGGAGTTTCCTCGTCCATATGCACTTTTGCAGATAAAATATATTGTTCACCTAAACCATTGTATTCACAAACGAATTTGTAAGCTGTTTCAAAATATCTTTTAGTTTCATCTTCTCCAATTGTGGCGAAGAAGGCTTTATCAGATGTAATTATATATTCACAAATAATATTACTAACTGTTTTGATTTGACCTTTTAAATTATATTCTTTTCGTATTCTATCAAATTCTTTTTCATAAGTAAATTGAGTATCTTTTAATGAATAATTCAAATAGGATTTTTCTTTATCAATATTCTTATTAGAATAGTTTTTATTTCTTCTTTCATTATGGCGATATATACCTTTTAAATTTTCTCTTTTGTATTTTGCATTTCTAATTATTGCATAACTCATATATAAATTCCTCCATTTCTAGCACAGCTAAATAACACTATGCTGGTTAAATTTTTCTCTTTTTTTAATTGTGTTGTAACACACTACGACACTTTTTTACCCTTATGGGAAAAAGTGTCAGTGTGGTAGGGACACCCTACACCCGTTTTACCTAAATTTGCTAATAGCAATTTAGGTAAAAAAATAGCAACGCAAAAATTGATAACTAATTTTTACATTGCTATTTTCACAAAAGCATAACTGCTTTTGTGCTTTGCTAAGGTCATTACACATTAGCATATAAGCTGTTTAAAAATTCAGGAGAATATTCTCTACCAGAATATCTCATTGAATTTTTATTAGCCTTATTATTTTTATAAGTATAATTATTATTAGTATT
>CALXJN010000023.1 GCA_944388635.1 uncultured Clostridia bacterium | reverse complement strand
GAACAGAAAAACAAGAAGAATATACTCCAATAATTATTGGAAGTAAAAAAGCAAAGATTACAGATAAAATTGTAAAAGTAAAAGATGTTAATATGGATAGCGGAAAAGTCGTTATCTGTGGAAAAATTATTAAACAAGAGATAAAGGAACTTAAATCAGGTAAGTTCCTTTTAATGATAAATGTATATGACGGGACATGTACAATTACTTGCAAAGCATTCTTAGAACCAGAAGTAAAAGATAAAGTACTAGATAGAATAAATTCAGCACCTAGAGTTACTGTATCTGGAAATGCACAATTTGATCCATTTTCAAAAGAAGTAACTATTATGGCAAATATAGTAATGGAAGCAGAAGCAAAAAACGAATTAACAAGAATGGATAGAAGTGAAGTAAAAAGAGTAGAACTTCATATGCACACTCAAATGAGTCAAATGGACGGGGTAACACCTGTTGAAGACCTTATAAATCGCGCCAGAAAATGGGGAATGAAATCAATTGCAATTACTGACCATGGAGTTGTACAGTCTTTTCCTAAAGCAAACCATGTTGTCGAAGATAACAAAGGAGATATAAAGGTAATTTACGGTGTGGAGGCATATCTTGTTCCAGACGGGCAAACAAGCGTATATAATCCTAAAAACCAAAGCTTAGATACAGAATATTGCGTACTTGATATTGAAACAACAGGCTTATCATATAGAACAGAGAAGATTACAGAATTTGGTGCAATTAAAATAAAAAATGGAGAGATTATTGATACTTTTGAATGCTTTGTAAACCCAGAAAAACCAATACCATATGAGGTAATAAAGGTCACACATATTACAGACGATATGGTAAGGGACGCAGAAACAATTGAGCAAGTTTTACCAAAGTTTTTAGAATTTGCAGGAGATGATGTTTTAGTTGCGCATAATGCAAATTTTGATATTGGCTTTATAAGGCATTTTGCAGAAGAACAAGGGTATAAATTAAACAATACATATATAGATACTCTTGCACTTGCAAGAGATATGTTCCCAGATTATAAAAAACATAAACTCGGAATTATTGCAGAAAATTTAGGAATAAGAGTTGATGTCGCACACAGAGCTTTAGACGATGTTAAAACATTAGTTAAAGTTTTTGAGGTTATGATAAAAAATCTTAAAGAAAAAGGAGTAACAACTCTAAATGAAATTGATAATGCATATAAAGATGAATTAAATCTAAAGCATTTACCAACATACCATGCAGTAATTTTAACAAAAAATTATGTTGGACTAAAAAATTTATATAAGCTAATTTCATTTTCTCATTTAGACTATTATTATAAAAAGCCGAAAATACCAAGGAGTGTGTATAAAAAATATAGCGAGGGACTAATGATAGGTAGTGCTTGTGATAGAGGAGAACTTTACCAAGCAATATTAGAAGGCTTATCAGAAGAAAAGATAGAAGAAATAGCTTCTTTTTATGATTATTTAGAGATACAACCACTTGGAAATGATGAATATTTAATAAGAAATGGAACTGTGGAAAATAGAGAAGGATTAATTGAAATAAATAGAAAAATAGTTGCACTTGGAGAAAAACTAGGAAAACCTGTTGCCGCAACTTGTGATGTGCATTTTATGGATCCAGAAGATGAAATATATAGAAGAATACTAATGGCAGGACAAAAATACGATGACGCAGATATGCAAGCACCATTA
Organism: uncultured Clostridia bacterium; assembly: GCA_944388635.1. Classification (GTDB taxonomy): domain Bacteria; phylum Bacillota; class Clostridia; order TANB77; family CAG-508; genus JAAWPK01. The sequence continues at coordinate 1,064 of CALXJN010000023.1, read as the reverse complement.
TATTTACGTACGACAGAAGAAATGCTTGAGGAATTTTCATATCTTGGAAGAGAAAAGGCATATGAAGTTGTTGTAACAAACACAAATAAAATATCAGATATGTGTGATGTTATAAGTCCTATATCTAAAGAAAAATGCCCTCCACATATTGAAGGGTGTGAAAAAACAATTGAAGATATAGCAATGAACAGAGCAAAGGAACTATATGGAGATCCACTTCCAGAGATAGTTGAGACAAGGCTAAAAAAAGAGCTAGATTCAATTATAAGGAATGGTTTCTCAGTAATGTACATAATTGCTCAAAAGTTAGTATGGAAGTCAAATGAAGACGGATACTTAGTAGGTTCAAGAGGTTCTGTTGGTTCTTCGCTTGCAGCATATATGACAGGTATAACAGAAGTTAACGCTTTGAAACCACATTATAGGTGTCCAAACTGCAAATATTCAGATTTTTCAGACCATGGTGTTAAAAATGGGTTTGACTTACCTGATGCTAATTGCCCTAAATGTGGTACAAAACTTGTAAAAGACGGAGTTGATATACCATTTGAAACATTCCTAGGATTTAATGGAGATAAAGAGCCAGATATAGACTTAAACTTTTCAGGAGAATATCAAACAAAGGCACATAAATATGCAGAAGTAATTCTTGGAAAGGGAACTACATTTAAGGCAGGTACTATAGGTACTATTGCTGAAAAAACAGCTTATGGATATGTTAAAAATTATTTTGAAGAAAGAAATATACACACAAGTTCAGCTGAAATGGAGAGGCTTGCAAAAGGTTGCACAGGAGTAAAAAGGACAACTGGTCAACACCCAGGAGGTGTTATTGTTGTGCCACAAGGACATGAAATATATGAATTTTGCCCTGTACAACATCCAGCAGACGATCCAAATTCGGATATTATAACTACACATTTTGATTATCACTCAATAGATAAAAACTTACTTAAATTTGATATGTTAGGTCATGATGATCCAACAGTAATTAGGATGCTCCAAGATATAACTAATGTAAATCCAAAAAGTATACCACTTGATGATAAAGAAACGATGTCAAT
>CALXJN010000022.1 GCA_944388635.1 uncultured Clostridia bacterium | reverse complement strand
AAGAAGTTGTGGCAAAACTAAGCAAAGAAGAATTAAAGAAGTATGTAAAAGATGAAGCATTTAAGATATACGAAAATAAAGAAAAAGAAGTTGGAGAGCAAACTATAAGAGAACTTGAAAGAGTTGTTATGTTAAAAGTTGTAGACCAAAAATGGATGGACCATATAGATGCAATGGATGAACTTAGAAATGGTATAGGACTTAGAGCATATGGACAAAAAAATCCTGTTGACCAGTATAGAGTAGAAGGATTTGATATGTTTGATGAAATGGTTGCAAATATAAAATTAGATGTTGTTAAACTACTCTTACATTTACAAAAAAGAGAAGAAGTAAAAAGAGAACAAACAATACAAATTACAAAAGCTGCTCAGGAAGCATTAAATAGCATTAATTTTGAAAGTTCATCTGCACCAAAAGAAACACCAAAAGCTAATACAACAGTAGTAAACAATACACCAAAAGTAGGCAGGAATGATTTATGCCCCTGCCGGAAGCCGGTAAGAAGTATAAGAATTGTTGTGGAAGAAATGAATAGATAAAAAAGAAAAGTAAAAGCTAATGTGAAGCTTTTACTTTTCTTTTTCCCTTTTTTTAGCAATATTACAGTTTCATTACATTTAATCGAAAGTAATTGACTAAAATCGACAGCAAATGTTATACTATATTTACGATATTTAAAAATATAAATCAAAGGAAGGGAAAACAAATGAGAACGAAAAAAAGATTTATGAGAAAATTTATATCTGCACAATTGGTTCTAATTGTAGTTCTAGCCATGATTTTTAATATAATAATAACAAAAGAAGTATATGCAGCAACTTATACACAATATACAAAAACAGGAATATCAGAATTTCCAGAGAGTTATCAAACATATTTGAAAAAACTTGCTGATTTACATCCAAACTGGACTTTTACAGCATTTTATACAGGAATGACTTGGAATGAATTTATAGAAAAAGAAACATCTGAACATCTTAAAAATACAGTACATGTTTCATCAGATGCATCATGGAAATGCAGTTCAGGACAAGTAGCGAGTGGATATGCATGTGCATCAAAAGAAATAGTTGCATATTTCGCAGATCCAAGGAACTTCCTAACAGAATCAGGCATATTTCAATTTTTAGAGATGTCATATAACTCATCAATACATACAAAAGCAGGTGTAGATAGTATAATTAAAGGAACATTTATGGATAAAGAAATAAATGTATCAGGTGGAGAAGTAGAAACAAATGTAAAAGCAAGAATGGAAGGACAATTTATAATAATTGCACCAAATACAAAAAATAGCGAAGTAGCTACTACAATTGGAATGGAAAAGTTTAAAGTTACAGATGCAAAAGGAAAAGCAGTTTCTAATTCTGCAAATGCAGCAACAGGGTATATTTTTACAAATACTACATATAATACTTCATACACAATGATAGTTCTTGGAGACGTAAACGGTGACGGAGAAATAAAAGCGACAGACTATGCAAGAATTAAAAATTATATTATGGAAGAAACAACGCTTACTAATATTCAAAAAATGGCTGCAGATGTTAACGAAGACAGAAATGTAAAAGCAACAGATTATGCAAGAATTAAAAATTATATTATGGATGCAACACCTATAACAGTAAAAGGAAAAACAACTAATTCAACGACAAAAATGTCTTATTCAGAAATAATAATGAAAGCAGCAGAAGAAAGTGGAATAAGCCCATACAGTATCGCAATAAAAATAATACAAGAAGTTGGTAGAAAAGGAAGCAGTTCAGTTAGTGGAACCTATCCAGGATATGAAGGATACTATAACTTCTTTAACATAGGAGCTTATGATAGCGGAAATGCAATAGAAAACGGATTAAAATATGCAAAAGAAAAAGGCTGGAATAGTCCATATATATCTATAATAGAAGGTTCAAAATATATGGCAGATTCATATATAGGAGTTGGACAAAATACCGCATACTTCTACAAATTTGATGTAGTAGATGATGAAAAAACAGGAACATTCTGGCATCAATACATGACAAATGTACAAGATCCGTCAAGTCAAGCTAAGAATTTATATAATACATACGCAACAAATAATATGCTAGACTTATCACTAAATTTCATAATACCAGTATTTAATGATATGCCAAATGTATGTAGCTTACCAAGCTCAATTGATAAGAATGCTCCAACTTCATACTATATTACAGGAACAGGAGTAAGATTAAGAAGTTCAGCAACAGTTAATTCAGCAGCGGTAGCAACACTTGAATTAAATGAAATAGTAACAGTAGAAAATATAAATGTAGGAAGTGCGGATGGCTATACTTGGGCAAAAATCAAAAGGTCAAATGGAACAACAGGTTATGTCGCAAGTAAGTATTTAAAGAAATGCAATTAAATAACATAGGGCGATTTATATAATCGCCCATGTAAAATTTTCTATACGAAAGGAAAGATGAAAATGTCTAAAAAAACAACTTTGAAAGTTATTATAGGTTTGATAATGTTTTTTTTAATTATATTGGCATTAGAAAATCCAAGCTTAGCCGCGGGCTTTTCAGTAAGTGCTTCAAAAACAACAATGAATGTTGGTGATAGTACAACTCTAACAATAACGGTATCTGATTGTGAAGGAATGTTTAAATTTTCAACTTCAGATGCTAGTGTCGTAAGTATTAGTAGTAGCGGAGATTGGCTAGGAGAACATTCAACAACTTATAATATTACATTAACAGCTAAAAAGAAAGGTAGTGCAAAAATTACTGTAACTGCTGATAATGTTTCAGATAAGAGTTTTAATGAAGTAACTGGAAGTAAAAGTGTTACGATAACAGTTAATGCACCACAACAAGAAAAGCCAAGTACTGGTGGAAGTTCAAACAATAGTGGAGGAAGTAGCAATACTTCAAATAAATCAACAGATGCAACACTAAAATCAATAACAGTTAATGGAAGAAAATATTCAAACCCAAATGCTGATATTACAATAGGTAATGTTAGTGCAAGCACATCTTCAATAAATATATCGGCAGAAACTAATAATTCAAAAGCTAAAGTATCAGGAACAGGTAGCAAAGATTTAGTTACAGGTACAAATAAGATTACTTTAACTGTAACAGCAGAAAGTGGAGCAACGGGAAGTTATATTATAAGAGTAACTAGACTTGCAGAAGAAAGTACGACACCAAATGTAGTAGATGAAAATCCACCAGAAGAGATAAATGACGAAGGAGAAGAAATTATAAACGATTTAAGACTTACATCTCTTACAATTGAAGGAGTAGAATTAATACCAGAATTTAATAGCGAAACTTTTGAATATTCTGTATATATAACTGATTTAGAAGAACTAAAAATAGATGCAGTAGCTAACTTAGAAGGAGCAAGTATTGAAATAACAGGAAACACAGGGCTTATTGAAGGAGAAAATGTTGCAACAATAAAACTAACAAAAGATGATAAGGTAACAGAATATAAAATAACAATAAATAAAACTGTGGCAGCAGTACTTAGTGCAGAGCCAGAAGAAAATATAATATCACAAGAAGAAAATTTAGAAGAAAAAGTAGGTTTTATAGGCATGATAAAAGACTGGTGGAATAGATCAGGACCTATAACATTAACTTTCACAGCAATATTAATATTTTTAGGAATAGCAGTTATATTTGCAATTGTATCATATAAATACAGTAATGGAGCAAGAGAAGCATCAAGACATGGTAGAATAAGTTTTATACAAGAAGAAAATGACATGTCAAATAAAAAAGAATAAAAAAATTCAAAAAAAGTATTGCAATAATTGTAAATTTATAGTATAAATAATATATAATTTATTATAATTAAGTAAAGAGGAGAGTCATATGAAAAAATCAAATGTAAGAAAATTAATTTTAATGGTAGTTGTAATTACAGCATTATGTATTGTATCAAGCGTAAATTACGCAACAGGAAATGTAAATGATTTAATAGAAAATATCACAGAATTACCTTCAAATGGAAATAATGTGGCAAATACTAATACTAATACAAATAACATGGTTCAAAATATTACTCCAATAGGAGGAACAAACACAAATACTAATAGAAATACAACTACAAACACAGCATTACCACAAACAGGTGTAAATGATACAATGTTATGGGTATTTATAGGAATAAGCGTAATTGCAGCTATATACACATACAAAAAAGTTAGAGATTATAATGTTTAATATAGGTTAAAATAAAGGGAGAGCTAAAACTCTCCTTTTTGAATATCTATATTTCTTTTGCTTGTACGATAGTTCTATAATGATTGTTTAAACTATCGCAGGTAACAAGAGTAATAATTTTTAATCCATTTGTAAATTGACTAATGCAAGATAAATCATCAGCACTAGCAGTATATTTATTAAATACAACATAATCAATATAATTTCCAGATACATCATATATTGTTATAATATCTCCATTTGATAAATCAGAAATTTTACTAAAAAAACTATCATTTTTGTAATTATGAGCAGCAATACAGACATTTCCAGTAGTATTTATACTAGGACCATAAAATTTACAAGGAGATAGCTTTAAATAATCTTTATTAATTTCTGAAAGAATAGGATATATAATATTTAATTTTTCTATTTCAATTATTCCGACTACTGAGCAAGGAAAATTATCAAAATCCACAGCTGAAAAATTTATAGAGCTTCTATTTGCCAAATAATCATCATTGCTAGCATAAATACCAGTTATATTAAAACTTTCTAAAAGTTTTTTAGAAAGCTTTTCTGATTTATATAAGTCATATCTAAACAATAAATAGTATAGACTAAGAATAAACGCAATAATGACTGATATAACAAGAAATAAAATATATAAATTTTTCTTTTTATAATTCTTTTTTAATATTTCTAAATCCGAATTAGAAGTACATAAAATTTGATTCATATTATACTTAAAACTCCAAAAACAATATTTCTTTAAATATTTTGTACTTTTATTGATAAAAAAATTCATTTATGCTAAAATAATAATGAATATAAGTAAAAATGTAATATATAAGGAAAGAGGGAAACATATGAAAAATTTTACAACATATTTATTTGTTATTTTTATGGTAATGTTTTGGATATTTAGAATTATAGTTGCTTTTTGCTATAATCTCGGAGTAGATTTTATAACAGCACCTATAGATTTAAACTTTGAAATCGTATTATTATTTATAACACTCGTATCTATAATTTTGGTTGTTAAAAGAAGTATGCTTGGAGGTCTAATATATCTTGTCTCATACGGATTATACTTTGGATATTATATATATAGTATAATGGCAAATATGAATGGAATTGCAACAACACAAAATTATATGGATTTAATTTTAGCAATTTTAGGAATAGTATTACCTTTACTCGTATTATTTGATTTATTGTTAGATAGAAATAGAAAAGAACATCCAAAAGACAAGAAAACAGATTGGTTCTACCAAAATGAAGAATATGATAGAAAAATGGATGAAAGAGCAGATAAAAACCAATATAGAACTTTATAAAATTTAATAAGAAAAATATTAAAAAGATAAAACTTAAATAAAATGGAGAAATGAAATGCAAATTGATAATATTAACTGGTACCCGGGACATATGGCAAAAACAAAAAGAGAAATACAGGAAGATTTAAAACTAATAGATGTAGTAATAGAAATATTAGATGCAAGAATACCATTATCTAGCCAAAATCCAGATATAGGAAAAATCATAAAAAACAAGAAAAAAATAGTACTTTTAAATAAATGTGATTTAGCAGATGAAAGAGAAAATAAAAAATGGCAAGATTACTTTAAAAATCAAAATCAAGTCGCTATTTTAGTTAATCTAAATGAAGACAAAGGAATAAATGAAGTAATAAAAAAGATTGAAGAAGTAATGAAAAAGGAACTTGAAGAATATGAAAAAAAAGGTAGAACAGGAAAGATAATAAGAGTATTAGTACTTGGAGTGCCAAATGTTGGAAAATCCTCTTTCATAAATAGATTAGCAAAGAAAAATACTGTAAAAGTGCGGAAACAAACCGGGAGTTACAACAAAAAAACAATGGATAAGAATTTCAAAAAACATAGAATTAATGGATACACCAGGAGTACTTTGGCCAAAATTTGAAAATGAAGAAATAGGACTTAATTTAAGTTTTACAGGAACAATAAAAGATGAAATATTAGATAAAGAAGAAATTGCATTTTATTTATTAAAATACTTGATAGATAATTATTTAAAATTAGTTTCAGAAAAATATAAGCTTAATTATGAAGAAATAGAGGAAAAAATAAATACTTATGAAGATAAAAACCAAGTAATTTTAGAAACAATGGAACAAATAGGAAAAAATAGAGGAGCATTAGTTTCTGGAGGAAGAGTAGATAACAAAAAGGTAGCAAATATATTATTACAAGATTTTAGAGAAGGAAGAATAGGAAAAATTACGCTTGAAAAAGTTAAATAGAAGGAGAAGGAAATAAAATATTGGACGAAATAGAAAAAAGAGTTAATGAATTATCACCGCTTACATGGGCATATATTGGGGATGCAGTATATGAATTACATATAAGAGAAAATTTAGTAAATAAAACAAAATTAAAACCACATAAATTACATTTAGAAAGTATAAAATATGTAAAAGCATCTGCACAAGCTAGAATTTTACATGAAATAGAAGAAGATTTAACAGAAGAAGAAAAGGAAATTGTAAGAAGAACAAGAAACACAAAAAATCATCATTTACCAAAACATACAGAAGTAAATGAATATAGATATGCAACAGCTTTTGAAGGGCTTATAGGTTATCTTTATCTAACTAAGCAAGAAGAAAGACTAAAAGAGATACTTAAAAAATGTATATACTAAAAGCTCCTATTTTAGGAGCTTTTTTGCTTGGTGACACCTATCCTGATTAATAGGGAATTTTATTGATTTATCAAGATTTTATCCTCAATGTGTGCAATTTTATATTGTATTTTTATTCCGAAAAAAATAAAAAAAATTGACTTTTCGGAATAAAAGAATTATAATTAAAAAGAAAAAGTTAACATTAAAACTGAAAATTAATGAAAGGTAAGGAGTTAATATGAAATTAATAAAAAGAGAAGATTATCTAAACAAATTAGTAAATGTCATAGGCACACCAGATATAAAAGTCATTACAGGAATAAGACGTAGTGGTAAATCAAAATTACTAGAAAGCTTAAAACAATATATAGCTCAAACCGATTCTAATAGTAATATAATACATATTAATTATAATCTACCTAAATTTGAAATATTAAAAACATATTCCGATTTAGTAAAATATGTTGAAGATACTTATAAAGAAACTATGAACAATTATTTATTAATAGACGAAGTTCAAATGTGTGAAGGATTTGAAAAAGCTATAAATGGATTTCACGCAGAAGAAAAATTTGATATTTATATAACAGGTTCAAATGCTTTTTTAATGAGTAGTGATTTAGCAACATTGTTTACAGGAAGAACTTTTAAAATTGAAATATATCCATTTTCCTTTAAAGAATACTTACAATATTATAAATATATTGATATACAAAAAGCATTTGATAACTATGTAAAAGAAGGTGGTATGTCTGGTTCATATTTATATAATATGCAAGAAGAAAAATACGAATATATAAAAGAAGTGTTTAACACATTAATCGTAAGAGATATTAAACAAAAATATAAAATACGAAATACAGATATTATACAAAATTTAGCGGAATATTTGATGGATAATATTTCCAATTTAACTTCTTCAAACAATATAACAAAAGTCCTAAATACTAATAATGTTAGTATAACTGATAAAACTATTACTAATTATATTGAATATCTATGTAATGCATTTGCATTTTATAAAGTAAAAAGATTTGATATAAAAGGAAAAAAATATCTTAGTACTCAAAATAAATATTATTTAGCAGATCACTCTTTCAGGTATGCTATGCTTGGAACAAATAATATGGATTATGGAAGAGTATATGAAAATATCATTGCAATAGAGTTATTAAGACGAGGGTATGAAGTATATGTTGGAACTTTATATCAAAAAGAAATAGATTTTGTAGCAAAAAAACAAGGAGAACAGCTTTATATTCAAGTTTCAGATGATATAAGTAACGAAAAAACTTTTAAAAGAGAAGTAGAATCACTATTAAAAATTCAAGATGCATATCCCAAAATTTTAATTGCGCGAACCAAACACGATAATTATCAATATGAAGGTGTACAAATATATGATATAGCAAATTGGCTTATAAATTAGTTAATATATTTAATAATTTTTGAAAACGATAAAAAATGAGTAAAATCCCAAATCTTTCTCATATCAACAAATACAACATAAAAAAGATGAAAAGGTTATCTTTTTCATCTAAAGTGGTGACCCGTACGGGAATCGAACCCATGATTCCACCTTGAGAGGGTGGCGTCTTAACCGCTTGACCAACGGGCCAAAATAAATTACTTAACTATTTTAACACAACAAATTCGAAAATGTCAAGAAATTAAAAAAATTAAACAAATTTAGCAAAAACTATTGACATTTGCTAACAAAAGATGTATCATATTAGCAGTCGAAGATATTGAGTGCTAATGGAGGCAAAGATATGTTAGATGAGCGTAAGAGAAAAATACTAAAAGAGATTGTAGACGAATATATAGAAACAGCAGAACCAGTAAGTTCAGCAATAATAGTAGAAAAATATGAAAACAATATAAGTTCTGCAACAGTTAGAAATGATATGGCAGAACTTGAAAAAGCAGGGTATTTGGAAAAAACACATACCTCAAGTGGTCGTGTACCTTCAGCGAAAGGATATAGACTATATGTAGATGAACTTTTAAAATATGACAATATTAGTTTAGAAGAAATTAAATATATACAAGAAAAATTACAAAATAAAGCCAATAGCATTGAAGAACTTACTAAAATTGCAACAACTACGCTATCAGAAATAACTCATTATACAACAGTAAGTATAGGACCAAAAACAACAGGACAAATGATAGAAGAAATAAAATTTGTACTTCTTGGAAACCGTATGCTTATGGGAATAATTGTTACAGATACGGGACTTGTTAGAGAAACAATAATAAAATTCGATGAAGATATTACAGAAGAACAAGTAGAAACTTTAAATTATTTCTTTAATACAAAATTAAAAGGAGAACCTATTGAAAAAATAGATGATTCGCTCGAAAAATATATTTTTAGAGAACTAAAATGTAGCATAAATATTATAAAACCAATTATAGAGCAAATGAGAAAGTTGATAGAGGACGAGGAAAAAATATATTTAGAAGGAGCTAATAAATCATTTGAATTACCAGAATTTAAAAGTTTAGATCTTGCTAAAAACTTCGTAAATCTTTTAGACACAAAGGAACTAATGCTAGATATATTAAATACAGGCTTTGCAGAAGATATACAAATATATATTGGCGATGAAAATGATAATGATGAACTAAAAGATTTCAGTATTGTTACATTTAAACATTCAGTTGGAGATAAAGACTTAGGAACAATTGGAATTATAGGACCAAGAAGAATGAATTATTCTAAAGTAATTTCAGTAATGAAATATATTAGCAAAAAGCTTAACGAAGATTTTGAAGAAAAGCATAATAAGTTAAATAATTAGGAGGAAAGCTATGGAAGAAAATACAGAAAAGCAAGAAGAACTTAAAGATGAGAAAGAAAAAAAGCAGGAAGTGGAAAAAGATGAAGATAACCTAAATCCAGACATGATAAAACTTAAAGAAGATTTAGACAACACAACAGATAGATTAAAAAGACTTATGGCAGAATTTGATAACTTCAAAAAAAGAAATGCAAAAGAAAGAGAAGTTCTATATAGCTCAATTTTAGGAGATATAGTAACTAAACTTTTACCAGTACTAGATAACCTTGAAAAAGCAGCAAATGCAGAAACAACAGATGAAAATTATAAACAAGGTATAGATTTAGTATTAAAACAATATGTTGATATGCTTTCTTCTTTTGGAGTAAAAGAAATTGAAACAATAGGAAAAACTTTTGATCCAGAACTTCATGAAGCAGTTAGCATGGTACAAGATGAGAATTTAGGCGAAAAAGAAATAAAAGAAGTATTTAGAAAAGGATATAGGCTGGGGGAAAAGGTTATTCGTCATGCGATGGTCGTTGTCGCTAATTAAATCGAATGAAAAGCAGCATCTTGCGTTGTCAAACTTCAATTGAAAATGCTCAACGTGCAAAAAGCACGCCTCCGCTTTTCAATCTCGTTTTCCTAGCAATATACTGCTTTTGATTCGATTTAGGAAAACGAAAGTTATTATTCGTTTTTGATTTGTCCATAAATTTAAAGTGATATACAGCTTTTGATTTAGGAAAATTATTTATGTTATTAATTTTTTAAATATATTTTACAAAAGAATAAAAAATAATGATTAGATATAAGAAATTTAAAGGAGGAATTTTATATGGGAAAAATTATAGGAATTGACCTAGGTACAACAAACTCATGCGTAGCAGTTATGGAAGGAGGAGAACCAGTCGTTATACCAAATGCAGAGGGAAATAGAACAACACCATCTGTTGTTGCATTTTCTAAAAATGGTGAAAGACTAGTTGGCCAAATTGCTAAACGTCAAGCAGTTACAAACCCAGAAAATACAATAATATCAATTAAAAGAGATATGGGAACAAATAGAAAGGTAAAAATAGAGGGAGATGAATTTACTCCACAAGAAATATCAGCAATGATACTTCAAAAGTTAAAAACTGACGCTGAAAATTATTTAGGACAAAAAGTTACTCAAGCAGTTATAACAGTTCCAGCATACTTTAGTGATGCTCAAAGACAAGCAACAAAAGATGCAGGAAGAATTGCCGGACTAGAAGTTCTAAGAATAATAAACGAACCAACAGCTGCAGCACTTGCTTATGGAATGGATAAAGAAGATTCAGATAAAAAGATAATGGTATATGACTTAGGTGGAGGTACTTTCGATGTATCTATACTAGATATTGGAGATGGAGT
>CALXJN010000021.1 GCA_944388635.1 uncultured Clostridia bacterium | reverse complement strand
TGTAATTATTAGACATTTAATTTTGCCAAATCATGTGCAAAATACTAAAAGAATTTTAAAGTGGATAAAAGAAAATATGCCAAAAGATATATATGTAAGTGTTATGGCTCAATATTTTCCAACTTATCAAGCCAAAAACATGGAAAAGATAAATAGAAAAATAACTATAAAAGAGTATAGGGAAGTAGAAAGTTATTTGTATGCATTAGACTTAGAAAATGGTTATATGCAGGATTTGGGCAAGCATGAGGAAGAATATGTACCTGAGTTTGATTTTAGAGGTGTGGAATAAAAATTCACATGGAATTTACATATTCTTAAAGAAATTTCAAAAGACCATTTATAGAACAGAATAATATAAAGAAAAATATTGTAATTTGTCAAAAAAAGATATATAATATGTTGTACCGAAAGTTTTTGAACCCATCAAGTGCTCTTACACTTGATAATAAACATTAAGGAGTGAATTATTGTATGTCTAACGAAGAAATGCGGAAAATGAAATCTGGCAGTCAAGAACGCAAAGAGGCAAGGCAATTTACCGAAGAGGAAATTGTACAAATCCAAAAGGAGCGTGATAGCCTAGACTCATTGTACTACCTTGGCAGGATGATAAACTGTATTGAAGGCGTAAACATCATACTCAAAAAGAGATATGACTTTTATGAAAAATATGAAGTACCTCTGCAGGAATTTGTCTTGTGGGGGAAGTATTTACTGACCTACAGAGGTACAATGCAAGAAATATACCAATGTAAATATTTTGGAAGTCCAGCAAAAATCACGACGATAAAGGATTTTATGATGAATGTTAATTCCTTCAGAAGAAGGGAATTGAACGCTTTTCCTCCTAGAGGGTGTTTTTGTGCAAAATGTCATGCTCCAATTACCATGGATGATGTGATAAAAGGAAATTACATATTCGTATATAATGAGTTTACTCATAAGGAGCATAATAAAAAGTAATTAACGCGTTATAGTTTTTAGAAGTACAAATTGCAGTGGTGGCTATCATCTATATTTAGGTGGTAGCCACCACTGTGATATTTAAAATTAATAGCAATCAATCTATTGCAAAAAGAACAAAAAAGTGCTATAGTAATAAGGTACACATTGGGGTATCGCCAAGCGGTAAGGCATCGGACTCTGACTCCGACATTCCTAAGTTCGAATCTTAGTACCCCAACCATAATTTCATTATGCGAACATTAAGAGCTCATATTTGGGTAATAATACCCAACCGGAAAATTAAAAAAAGGCTCATATTTGGAGAATGAATGGATAAACAATTAGAAATTACAAAACAGTAAAAAGACGAAGATAAAATTTTATTGGCAAAAGTTTTAGATAAGCTAAAATTTGCTGAAAATAGAAATAGAATAGAAACAACGGACTTTTTAGATTTAAGAGAGCAAGCAATTATAAAAGAAATGCTAGATCTAAGAAAAAGCAATAATTATAAATTTTGGGGTGGCTATGAAGATGCCGAGAGAAATATAATAGTTTTTTCAAATAATCTTGAGTTTATAAAACAAGATGAAATAAACAATTTATTTTCTATAATTAGAATAACCTTACCAAATAATTTAATAGGGCAGTATGAACATAGAATTTATCTAGGAGGCCTAATGAAATTAGGCATTAGAAGAGAAAAAATAGGAGATATAATTGTAAGAAGCGATGGTGCGGATATTATTGTAAAAAAAGATTTAGCGGAATATATGCAAAATAACCTAAAAGGACTTACAAGGTTTCAAAAATCAAATATAGAAGTTAAAAAAATTGAAGAACTTATTTATGTTATGCCAGAAAAACAAATTATAAAAATAAATGTACCATCTATGAGATTGGATTGTATAGTTGGAGAACTTGCAAGATGTTCAAGAAATGATGCAAATAAATTGCTAGAAGCAGAGAGAGTGTTTGTTAATTTTAAAGAAGAAATAAGATCTTCTAAAAATGTAAGTGAAGGAGATTTTATTACAATTAGAGGAAAAGGCAGATTCAAAATTAATAAGGTTATAGGCACTACCAAAAAAGGACGCATTTCATTAGAAATTGAAAAATAAAAGAGATTAAATAGTTGTAGAACACAAAATTTGTATAAGTTTAATAAATTACCCAATTTTAAAGTATATATCTTTAAAATTGGGTAATAATTTGTATAGTGTAAATAACACACTATATAAAAATAAATAAATATACAAATGGATTTATTTCTAAATGATATATTTTTGGGGAGGATAAATATGTTTGCAGATTATATTGAAAATGTAGAAGGAATGCAGATTTTGGATTCTAGAGGAAATCCTACAGTACAAGTAAAAATCACATTAGAAAGTGGAGTGGAAGGTATAGCTATGGTTCCATCTGGTGCATCTACTGGTAGTTTTGAAGCAGTAGAATTAAGAGATGGTGATATGCAAAATTATAATGGACTTGGAGTTAATAAGGCAGTGGAAAATGTTAATAAAAAAATTGCAAAAACAATAGTTGGAGAAAATGTATTTGAACAAAAGTATATTGATGATGAAATGATAAAATTAGATGGGACTCCTAATAAATCAAAGCTTGGAGCAAACTCTATTTTGGGCGTATCTTTAGCAATTGCAAGAGCAGCAGCTAATAGCTTGCAAATACCTTTGTATCAATACTTAGGTGGAATAAATGCTTATAAAATGCCACTTCCTATGATGAATATATTAAATGGTGGAAAACATGCAAATAACAATTTAAACATACAAGAGTTTATGATAGTTCCCGCTGGAGCAGATAGTTTTAAAGAAATGCTCCAAATGTGCGTGGAAGTTTACAAAGTGCTTAAAGAAGTACTAAAAAAGAGAGGACTAGTTACATCAGTTGGTGATGAAGGCGGGTTTGCTCCTGACTT
>CALXJN010000020.1 GCA_944388635.1 uncultured Clostridia bacterium | reverse complement strand
AACCTGTTACCCCATGTATCAAAAATTCTTTAAAAGCTTTATCTACTATTGCTCCTTCTATTTTATTCATTGCATTTTGCTGTTCTTTAGTAAGTACTAAATTTGTTGTTTTTTCTATGTGCTTATTTTTAAATGGATTTCTATTTACTTCCTTTTCTATTATCTCTACATACCCATTTTTCTCTAAGGTTTTTATTACAGCAGCGCTACTATCTGCAAAGCTTACAAGCTCTGAGACAAGTATGCCGTCATTTTGAAGTAAAAAATTTAATGTTCTTATTTGCTTATCAGATTTAAGTATCTTATTTTCTATCTCTTCTTCTATTTCTTCCGCTTCCTTTTTTAGATACACAAATCTCATCGATTTATCTTTTATTCTATTTTCTATATTCTTCGATGTTGTTCCTGGTGGAAGCATAAGTTTTATACAATCTGATATGTTGCAAAAATACTTATTTGCCATAAGTTTTGCCAAAACTATTTTTTCTTCATTTAATTCGCTTTCTGTTTCTAGCTTTGATATATCTTTAATCTTGTATTCTGACTTTTCTTTTAAACCTATTACAACTCCCTCTTGTAGCCTTTTCATCGTGCCAAATGGTACAAGCACTTTGCTTCCAATATGAATAGTACCAACATATTTTGCTGGTACATTATAATCAAATATTCTATTTAAATCTTTAGCATTACTGCTTATTATTATTTCCGCTACCATGCCTAAAGTATATCAAATTTTTTATTTTTTCTCAAGCACTTTTAATAAATTTAAACCTTTACTTCTTTTCCTAAATATACAGAATAAAGATATATATTGTCCACTTTTCTATTTAGTGCCTTTTCAAGTGCTCTTTTATAAATACTTAACTGTATTTTGTATTTATCTATAAGTTCTTTTTCTTCATTTACCCTATCTGTTTTATAATCTACTAAAACAAGTCGATTATCTTTTGTTATATAATAAAGATCTATTATTCCTTGTACTAATATTTCCTCTTCTATATCTTCATCATATATTTCGCTTGCTGGTATGTTTATATAAAAAGGTCTTTCTTTTTGGATTTCTTTTGCATTTTTCATTTCTTTCCAAATATTGCTATTTGTAAATTTATATACATCATTTTTGTTTACTGCTTCTTTTTCTTTTTGAGTTATAATGTTTTGATTTTGTAACTTAACTATTAGTTCTTCTATTTTTTCTATATCATAATCTACATTTTCATCCAATTTTTGCAATATTAAATGCATTAGAGTTCCCTTTTCGCTTGGTGTTAATTCTTTTTCTTCCTTTAGAAATTCTGGTGTCTTATACTCATGTGTCTTATTTTCATCTAAATCTAATTTCATATTCTTTATTTGTGTTACAGAACTCTTTGTAATTATATTATTTGCTTTATTTTTGCTATACTCCCATTCTAGTTTTTCTTTTAACTCTTTTTCTATTTTTACATCTAACTTATCTATTTTCTCTTTGAAGTCAATTTCTTCTTTAGGTTTATCTTTAAGCCTTTTCAATAGTTCTTTCTTTTTATAAGTCTTTAATATAAGCATATTTTCTAATCTTTTTGCAGAGTTCAAATATATAAGTTCTATCCAATCTAAATAGCTTAAATATTTTTGCACTATATTCTTATTTATTTTGCTATTTTCTTCTATTATCTTGTATGTATCTAGTAATTCTTCTTTCTTTTCTATACTTTTTCTATAATCTTTTTCAATCCCTGTAATTATTAGCTTTTCCTTTGCTCTTGTTAGGGCAACATAAAGTATTCTCATTTCTTCTGATAGCATCTCGATTTTTGATTTATATTTTATAGCTTCTCTTGCAAGTGTGTTATATGTTATTCCTTCCATATAGTTTACGTATTTTGGTCCTATTCCTATGTCTTGATGTAATAAAATTGCATTATTATTTAAGTCTTGAACATTGAAGTTTTTACCAGTTCCGCATAAAAATACTACTGGAAATTCTAGCCCTTTACTTTTATGTATGCTCATGATTCTTATAACATCTTCGTTTTCTCCTATCAATTTTGCTCCAGACATATCTTTATTACTTAATTTTAGTTTATCTATAAAACTTATGAAATTATATAATCCTTTAAAACTTGTTTTTTCATATTGCTTTGCTTTTTCAAATAGCATTTTTAAATTTGCTATTCTTAAAAGACCATTTGGCATTAAACTTACATAGTTATAATATCCTGTATCAATATATATTTTCCATATAAATTCATCAAGTGGCATATATTCCTTACAGCTTCTAAATTCTTCAATTTCTTCTAGGAATTTATTTATTTTATTTTTTAATTTTTCATCCGCACTTTCTAATTCTTTATATTTACACATTGCTTCATAAAATGTATCTTTTTTATCTTCTATTCTTATCTGTATAAGCTCATTATCTGAAAAATTTCCAATTGTCGACCTCAAAACTGTAATAAGCGCTATATCATTTATTGGATTATCTATAATTTTAAGCATACTCATTATCACTTGTATTTCGACAGAATCGAGATATCCGGACTGTTGTATCACAGTATACTGGTAGGTTTAATTTTGATATTTCTTGTTCATATATTGGTGCAAGATTAGAGGTTGAACGTAATAATACTGCAATATCTTTATATGTAATTTCTCTATATGTTTTATCTTTATTGCATACTTGATATCTACTATCTATCAATTCTTTTATTTTCTTTGCAACAAATTTTGCTTCTATTAATATGTCTTCTATCCTCTCTGGTTCTTCTTCCTCTTCTTTTTCCGCTTCTTTATATATACTTTCCTCTTCTTCTTTTAAATCTATAATATGTAACTCTGTTTCTAAATTATTTCCTTCTGGATATTCTGCACCTAAATTCAAATATTCCTTTTCGTCATAATCGATATCCCCTAGTTCCTTACTCATTATATTATCAAATACTATATTTGTTATATCAAGTATATTTTTTCTACTTCTAAAATTTTTGAATAGTTGTATTTTTAAATCATCTTTTTCTCCTAGACTTTCTTTCTCCTTGTACTTTTCGTATTTTTCTAAAAATAACTCAGGTCTTGCTTGTCTAAATTTATATATACTTTGTTTAACATCTCCTACCATAAATATATTATTTTTTCTTGATATTGTGTTTAATATATATTCTTGAACTAAGTTACTATCTTGATATTCATCTATCATTATTTCTTCATATTTTTCTTTATATTTATTAGCCACACTATTTTCTTCTTTTGAAGTTAATATCTTTAAGGCGAAATGCTCTATATCGCTAAAGTCCATTATGTTTCTGTCTTGCTTTGCATTTTCAAACTTTTCTGAAAATTCTAGTATCATTTTTTCTATTATGCTTAATGTTGCATACATTGATTTTACATCTTCATTCGCTTCTTCTGATGTATATAACATTATATTTTGAGCAATTTTCTTTATATCCTCTTTTACTTTAGTCCTTACCTGCTTTAGTCTATTTTTTACTTCATCAGGTACTCTTTTATCTACTGGAAATCTATCTAAACTTAATGTGTTTATTCCTGCATATATCTCGTCCCAAGTTTCTTTTTTATATACTTCTTTTATTTTCCTTATATCTTCTGATAATGTGACTACAAATTTTTCTGTATCTTCTTCATATTTTAATTTTTCTAGTTCGTTTTCTATTCTCAATATCCCGTCTTGTAATTCCTCTTTTACCTTTTGGAATAAGATTTCGCCCCAAATAGTTTTTTCAAAGCTTATATTTTCTATGTTAAACATTTCCACCTTTTCTCTAAGCCACTTTTCTGGGAAAGGTGTACTCTGAATATAGTTATATATTTCGAGTATTATCTCTTTTAAGCCTTCATCTCCTCTATAACCTGTGTATATATCTATTATTTTTAAAAATTCTTTATCTTGTGCTTCATATTTTTCTTCAAATATATCTTCCAATGTTTCTTGCTTTAATATTTCTACTTCAGTGCCTTCTGCTATTTTTAAATTTGGAGATATACCGAATTTCGAAAAAATTATTTTTTACTATATCTAAGCAAAACGCATCTATTGTACAAATATTTGCCTTTGAAAGCAAAGTTACTTGCTGTCCCAAATGTGTATCTTTAGGATTTTTCTCTATTTCTTTATATATAGCTTCTAATATTCTTCCTCTCATTTCTGATGCAGCTGCTTTTGTAAATGTAACTACTAATATCTTATCTATATCTATTTTCTCATTTATTATTTTATTTATTATTCTTTCAACAAGCACAGCAGTTTTTCCACTACCTGCTGCTGCTGCAACAAGTATGTTTTCTCCTTTTTCCTTTATTGCAAGCATTTGCTCGCTTGTCCATTTAACTTCTCCCATAGTTCCTCCGATATTTATAACTTTACTTTGTAATATATCATATTATCTAACTTTTTTCTATATAT
>CALXJN010000019.1 GCA_944388635.1 uncultured Clostridia bacterium | reverse complement strand
TTTTCTATCTACGTTTCAAAAAGATTTCTTTTATCTTATTGACTAATTTCATATACCACTTTTCTTTTACAACTTCCACCAAATATCCTGCATTTTCTGTTTCTTTTTCTTGATTATATCTACTTTTTCTTTCTTCAAAATTAATTTCATATTTTTTTCTATCTAATTCCTCTTGTTTTTGTATTTCTTTAGCATCTCTTTCCAAAAGTTCTTTCTTTTTATTGACATCACAAATATAATCTCGATATATCAAAGATAAAATTATTCTTGTTTCTTTTAATAAATTTTGTTGATTAATACTTTTTGTAAAATCTATATTAGGTTTATAGTGTATATCTCTATTTCCGTCTATGAAGTTTACAAACTGACTAGGTATTTTTGATTTTATTTCTCTTTCCATATGGTTAATAATTTCATAAACTTCACTAAACGCTCTTCCGGGTTTCTACCGAAATTATATTATAACTCATAACCTGCTCCTTCTCTTTGGATTTGTCTTAATTTTGTATATATTTGAGAAATTTTGCTTGCTTCTTTTTTTCTATCCATAGCATCTACCATTTCGTAATTTTCTTCTAAATCCTCTAATGTAACTTGTTCATTTGTTTTTTCTTCTCTTTTTTGCAATTCTCCTAATTGTTTTTTCATTTCTTCTATGTTTATATCTTCACAAAATTTTCCATTTGTTTGACGATTATTTCTTATTTTTTGGATTGCCTCTTCTAGTACTTTTGTATCTGAGGTTTCATGAAATTGTGTTAATAAGTCCTGTACCTTATTTCTTTCATTTTCCAAACATTTATCTTTATTTACAACAACGATTGGTAATCCTCCCCACTCTTTTTGAGCTTTTAATGCATTCTCCCAGTTACGCCTTTTTCCATCCTTCTCAAATACCACAATATAATCTGGTTGTTTTTTCTTTCCACCTTGATACCTAGCATAATCCAACTCATTATATATTTCTGTTTCATTCACTAAATTATCTGGTGTGCAAAATTTTTCGGCGTTACTTGCTGTTATTTTTAGTTCATTCTGCCCCGAACCAAGGTCTTTTGTCCCACTCATCATTAACGCATCTTGTTTCATACTTGCGAATCCATAACACAAATGAGGTTCTGGTGCTTTTCCCATCATATCATTTCTTATATAATTCGTACAAAAATGTTGCGTACCAATTAAACTTTTGTTCCAGTCTCTTTCATAATTTTCTGGTTGGTTATGATTAAATGCTGCAATTGAAGTAATAATCATTCTAAAGTCTGTTCCAGCTTCATAAATATTCTCACCGATCTTTTTCGTTTCTTCTGTTATCTGAAATAATCCTTCATTCATTTTTTCACAATATGCTGACTTTAATTTTGCCTCCATTAATTCTGTATTTATATTACTTGGAACATCTACCTCTTTATACATATTGCTTAAAACTTCTTCATTTTCTTCTTGCATGATAAGCTTTAAGGTTCTTATATAGTCTATGATTTCTGCATTTTCTTCTTTATCAGCAAGTTCTTCTATATTTTCGCCAAAAGCTGATATAATAGATTGTGTTTTATCTATATCCTGTCCAAAGATTTTTTCTAAGACAGCGAATCTTTTTTTGTCCAATTCCGAATAATTTTCTAAAAAGTCCCTTTGTATCTCACCTGACATAATTTTATCACATATTTCGTTTCTAATACTGTGTATATTATTTACTTGCTCTGTTGTTGTAATATCAAATACATTTCTAGATTGCAATATACTAGACAAAATCTCTATATTCGTATTTTCTAAATCGCATCTTTGTATTAGTTCTTCATACTCTCCTGATGACAAATTCTCTATTATATCACTCGCAAAACTTGTCCATCTCTCATTTTTTTCTGCTCTATTATTCAAGCATTTACAAAATATAGCATATGTTTTTTCATCCATTCCCAAAATTGCTTCTTGAATTTCTGGATAACATGAGATTTGATTAATTTTATCTTCACCTAAAGAATCTATATATTTAGAATCCAACATTCTAAAATCAATCTTTTTTACTACTTCTTCATTTTTTTGAAACATTCTACCAAGTATTTCTTTATACTGTTGTCTATTTGCAAGTTCTACATTTTCAGCCTTAAAAAATTGGTCAATATTATTATATATTCCTTCTGGTGTTTCACTTTCATTCCTAAATTCTTTATAGCTTTCATCATTTTGTTTTAATATAGCCATAATTTCTTCTATATTTTCAGAAAAAACAGGCTCTTGAACTTTTCCTAATAGTTTTAACTTTTTCCATGTCTCTACATCTATTTTTTCATCTCTTACAATTTCTAAAACTATCTCATCATCTTTTATATATTTTAACACCAAATCATAACGTTCATCATCATCCACATCTAATTCTGGATTTAGTATACATCTTTTAAAAAAATCTTGTGAAAAATTTCCAATATCAAGAATTTGATAAATATCTTCTGTTTGCAAATTTAATTGTTCATCTTGAAAACATTTTTCAACAAAAGCTTCATCCTCTACGCTTGCAATTAATTCTCGTATTCCTGATGGATTCCAACTTGTATTTTTATCATATATAGATTCTTTGATAAATTCTTGATCTCCAGTATTTAATATAAAATTTAATTTATTATGTGATCCTTGTATAATTCTATCTTCCCTTATTAACTTCTTAATGAATGCACTATCTTTTTCTACCATATGTAATAATTTATATTGGTTATTATTCCCTAGATTTTCTTCTACTTCTAAAAAATTTTCTATGAATGCAACATTGTTTGTTTGTGCGACAATATTTGTTTTTTCTCCTTCATTTAATCCTAATTCCGGACTATCCATTATCTCTTGAACAATACCTATATCTTCATTTACAGATTGCACCATACTCATTCTTGCATTTCTGTTAATTCCCAATGTATTGTCTAATATACAATTTTTTATAAACTCTCTATTATTGGTTGACTTAACTAATGCACATATATTCTCTTCTGATAAAGAACAATTTTCATCATGTATATATGTCGATATTAATCCTAAATTATTTACACTTTCTAATAAACCTAATTTTTCATTATTGGTTAATCCTAAACTTTCATCATATATAGCATTTCTTGTTAATTCAATATCTTTCGCTTTTTTTATTAACTCAATTCTTTCCCCTTTAGTAAATTCTATTTCCTCATCTTCTAAACATTCTTTTATAAAGTCAATATCGCCTACACCTTGTATCAAATACACTTTACTTCCTTTTGGATTTAACTTTATATACTCTTTTACACACTCCCTATCACCATATGTCCTTATCACCACTTCTAAATCAGCATCTTTCATAGTTCTATTTGGACTCTTTATATATTCTCTTAAAAATTCTGTTCCTAGTTTTTTTATCAAATCTTCTCTAGCAAATTCATCTGGTATAAAGTCTACTGCTCGAATTTTATCTTGCACATCTTTCATGCTAGAAATAATTTTTAAAGTTGCTGGTCCGCCTTTAAAAACCTCTGGCCTTTCTAGTTTTCTTTTATCATCTTCTATATATACTAATAAATCTTCACTTATATTAGCATAAAAATCTTCTTTTTCTTCTTCTGGTGTATTTTTTTCTAGCTCTTGTGTTATTTCTCTTAGCAAATTTTCTATTATTTCGTCATCTTCATTTTCAATTAATGACAATTCTTCATTTGTTAAATCTCTTTTTAAGACTTCTTTTACAAGTTTCTTTAAATCTTCTATATCATTTAAATTATTTAATCTCTCTATTATATCTCCCATTAATTTCCTCTTCTTTTGATTTTCTCTTTCATCTAAATATACCATACTTTTATTGTTTTTTAAATAGTTTTTTATATTTTAATCTAAATATCCTTCATATAAATTATACACATTTTGATATCCTAATTTTCTTAATAATTTCTGTGCTTTTTTACTTCTCCCTCCTAAACTACAATATACGATAATATCTTTCTCTTTATCTACTAATCTATTTCCTGCTTCTTTTTTTATTTCATATTCTGGAATCGATATGGCTCCATCAATGTGTCCTTCTCGAAATTCTTGTGGACTTCTAACATCTATTATAATAGCTCCTTCTTTTTGAAATTGCTTTAATTCTTCTAATCCTATATCGTTTTCTTCTATTTCTCTATACCATTTATTTTTTATAATATCTTTTATTTTATTTATCATTACCTTTCCCATTCCTCCAAACACAAAACTAATTGAAAAGAATTAAATTTTTTCAATCTTTCATTTCCAACAAAAATTTTCCTACTTATATATTATATTCTAAAAAATGATATTCGTTCTTTATTTTAGAACAATAGAAAGCTTTCTCAGACATTTTCTCATCTATGACATTTTAAGGCTCACGTTATTATTAGGCACTAATTTTACACAAACAAAATTATCCACAGACTCTATATTTATCCACAGTTATTTTTTTCTGATATTCTACTTTTTCTTATATTTTTCTACTTTTTTCTAGTGACATTCTCATGACAGATTTATTTCATTCCTATATTTTTATTCTCTTATATTTTCTTATTTTCTGCTATTTTTACTTATTCTTCTCTGAATTTCATCATTTTTCGCATGCTTTTATTACATTCTTTTTTCATATTAATGACAAATTGATGTATTTTTCTGTTTTATGTATATCTTTTTAACTCTTCTTTTGTCATATTTATCCACTTTTATTGATTGTGGAAACTGTGGATAAGTTTGTGAATAATTGAAAATACTATTTTTTCGTTCACGAGTTGTTCACATTGCTTTTTCATATTTTCCACTTTTTTATTTTTTTACAATTTATTTTTCTCATTATGTGTACCAAAAAAATTACACTTCGTTTTATGAAGTGTATTAAAAGAATATCCAGTAAATGGCTAATATAATCTCTAAAATAGTTATAAATGGCAATCCGACTACAAATTGTAATTTTTGTGTTTTATGTCTAAAAGTATACATTCCAGCTATAGTCCCTATTCCGTCCTCCCAAGGCTGTAATAATAAATATGGTTTTTTCTGGAATTCTCCACGCACCTTTTTTGGCTTTTCGCTTATCTATAAACAAAAAAAAAAAACCAATGATATTAATTACCACAAAATAAATAATGATGTTTCTTGTTGAAAATATATCTTGTATGCTTGTCGTGTTTTCAAACATTTTGCTTTTCTCCTCTTCTAAAAATTAA
>CALXJN010000018.1 GCA_944388635.1 uncultured Clostridia bacterium | reverse complement strand
TTAGAATATTTAAAGACGAAAACAATAAGATGAATTTATCTGTGAAAGATATAAATGGCAAAATACTTATTGTATCGCAATTTACTTTATATGCGAATACACTAGACGGAAATCGCCCAAGTTTTACAGAGGCTGCAAAACCAGATATTGCAAATGAATTATATGAGTATTTTAAAGAAAAATGTAAAGAAACAGGAATAGAAGTCCAAAGCGGAGAATTTGGAGCAGATATGAAGGTCAGCCTTTTAAATGATGGACCTGTAACTATAATTATAGAAAAGTAACCTTGTTGTATAGAAAAAAAGAGTACCAGCCACCCTCAATATGCGAGAATGGCTGGACTCTTTTTGCAAGGCTTGTAGCCAAGCGGTTAGTCAAGCAACAGCCTGACGTTTAGCACAAGAACACACACATAGGTTAATCGGCTTATACCAAACTTTCACTGATGAGGAAAGTTTGCTGCAACGATGAATTTCCCATAGAACAGCCCGTCTTTGTTAGTTTTTTCGAGCTTCATCTCAACCATACCGTGGTACAGAGAGGATACCCGATAAACGTCTGCCATATAAAGTAAACCGCAAATCGTTACCGGGCAATCTTCGTTAATGGATTTCGAACGAGCCTCTTCCAACTTACGCTGGAGGTAGTCGAGGCGAGTTTCGTCTTCAAACCTTTCCTGGAACGAGATTGTGACTGTTGGGACGTTTTTTGCCATCTTGTTCCCCTCCTTTATATAGGGCTAAATATGTGTGCTTTCAATGTGCTTGCTACTGATAGGGAAGTATTCCCAGACCAGTAAATATATTATACACTATTATGTAGAAAAATGCAACTTCGAGAAATTAAGAAATTTTTCATAAATTTTACATTGCATTTTTAAAAGATTATAGTATAATATAAGAAGAGAATAAATTTAAAAGGGAAAAAATATGGTTATAGTTAGAGAAAGAGCTATGTCTCGCAAAAGAGACTTTGTAACACACATAATGCAGATTAAAAGATATGTAGCAATACAAAAAATGTTAAGCAAATACATACAACATGGTAAAACAAATATATACATACATTCAAGAAATGTTGCATATTTGAGCTATATAATTGCAAGATTTTGCGAGAAAAAGTTTAAAATAAAAATAGATTATGATGTTTTGGTTGTTGGAGCAATGTTCCATGATTTCTTTTTATATGATTGGCATTCTTTAGATGGAAGAGAAAGGCTACATGGCTTTAGACACCCTAAAATTGCAAGTATAAATGCTCAAAAATATTATGGAATTAATGAGAAGGAAAAACAAATAATAGAATCTCACATGTGGCCACTTACAATAACTAAATTTCCAAAAACTGCTGAAGCAAAAATAGTATGTTTTGCAGATAAAATTTGTTCAACCAAAGAGACATTTAATAGATTTTAAATTATATAATTAAAAAAGTTAGGTAAATTATTTTGCCTAACTTTTGATTTTTAAATAAGCTCAAATATCTTGCTTTTTTTAGTATAAAGAAATATAATTATAGCAAATAATTATATAAAAGAAAGGAAGGATTTTTTATTTATGAAAGATACTTTTATTTCAAATGACATAGTATATATTGGCGCAGATGACAAAACAATAGATTTGTTTGAGAGTCAATATATTGTTCCAAATGGGATATCATATAATTCGTATTTAATAAAAGATGAAAAAACAGTCATTATGGATACAATAGATAGAAGAAAAACAGAAGAATGGCTAGAAAATTTAGAAAAAGCATTAAATGGCAAAAAGCCAGATTACTTAGTTGTATCACACATGGAACCAGACCATGCATATAATATTGGATTAATTTCGGACAAATATCCAGAAATGAAGATAATAGGAAATGAAAAAACGTTTACATTTATTTCTCAGTTCTTTAATATACCAAATTTAGAAGAGAGAAAAGTGATAGTTAAAGAAGGAGATGAAATTAATCTTGGAAAGCATACTCTTAAGTTCTTCATGGCACCTATGGTGCATTGGCCAGAGGTAATGGTAACTTATGAAATGACTGAAAAAATATTATTTTCAGCAGACGGATTTGGAAAATTCGGGACACTAGATACTGATGAAGAATGGGACTGTGAAGCAAGAAGATATTATTTTAACATTGTTGGAAAATATGGAATGCAAGTACAAGCTCTATTAAACAAAGCGAAAACATTAGAAATAAAGATGATTTGCCCATTGCACGGACCAATTTTAAAAGAAAATTTAGAATATTATATAAATAAATATGATATTTGGAGTAGCTATAAGCCAGAAGAAAAAGGAGTATTTATTGCTTATGCTTCTATCTATGGAAATACTGCACATGCAGCAGAAGAACTTATGAAGATGTTAAAAGCAAAAGGTGTAGAAAAGGTTGTTATAGCAGATTTAACAAGAGATGATATGGCAGAGGCAATAGAAGATGCGTTCAAATATGAAAAAGTAGTTTTTGCGGCGTCAAGCTATAATTTTGATGTATTTCCTCCTATGAATGAGTTTTTACATCATTTATCAGGAAAAAATTATCAAAATAGAAAAGTGCGGAATTATACAGAATGGAACATGGGCACCAAGTGCAGGTAAATGCATGAAAGAAGTTTTAAATACAATGAAAAATATTGAAATTATCGAGCCAATGGTCACAATTAAATCAACTTTAAAAGAAGACTCAAGAAAAGCATTAGAAGAACTTGCAGATAATATAGTTAGAGCCTAAAATATGAAAAGCTTGCAGTTTTTAGAAGTGTTTAATTTCAAGTTTTTGAATTTACTAAAAATACAAAAAAATTGGTTGTTTAGGATGTATTTAAATATATCCCAAACAACCAGTTTTTTTAGTCAAAATTAGACACTTACCAAATGGCAAACATGAACAAAATGTAAACTTTAAATGAATAATATTAGAAATCTATTGACAAGACGTAGAATAAAAAATATGATTAAATATAACGATTTACAATTTATAAGAAAGGACAATATTATGTTAAAATTATTTAGAAATTTAGGCAAAAAGGAAATTATACTCATATTAATTGCACTTGTATTAATTATAACTCAGGTTTGGTTGGATTTGAAACTACCAGATTATATGTCAAAAATTACAACTTTAGTTCAAACAGAAGGAAGCCAAATGTC
The DNA here is from genome assembly GCA_944388635.1 of uncultured Clostridia bacterium. GTDB lineage: Bacteria > Bacillota > Clostridia > TANB77 > CAG-508 > JAAWPK01. Next base: position 738 of record CALXJN010000018.1, on the reverse strand, counting down.
TGAAATATTACAAAATGGAGCGTATATGCTATTATGTGCTTTAGGTAGCTTAATTGCAGCAGTGGTTACAGGATATTTAGCAGCAAGCATATCTTCAAGTTTTTCTATGAAAATAAGAAGTAAACTATTTAATAAAGTTGAAGATATGGCGATGCAGGAAGTAAAAGGATTTTCTACAAGTAGTTTGATTACAAGAACTACAAATGACGTAACTCAAGTTGAAATGCTAATTGCAATTGGACTTCAATTACTTATAAAAGCACCTATTACAGCTGTATGGGCAGTAACAAAGATACTTAATAAAAGTTGGCAATGGAGTGCGATTACAGGTGTGGCAGTTTTAATTTTACTTGCAGTTATTACAACATTAATTATTATTGTAATGCCAAGATTTAAGAGAGTACAAAGATTAATTGATAAAATTAATGGAGTAACTAGAGAAAATTTAACAGGTATACGTGTCGTTAGAGCTTTTAATGCAGAAAGATATCAAGAAGACAAATTTGAAGAAGTGAATACTGCGTTAACAAATCAACAATTGTTTAATCAAAAAGCTTTTGCTGTTTTACAACCAGTTATGTATCTTATAATGTATTTCTTAACACTTACAATATATTTTGTTGGAGCATATATCATAAATGATGCAATTGGACTCGAGAAATTATCACTATTTGGTGATATGGTAGTATTCAGTTCTTATGCAATGCAAGTTATAATGTCATTTTTAATGCTTGCAAT
>CALXJN010000017.1 GCA_944388635.1 uncultured Clostridia bacterium | reverse complement strand
AACATTAATCTCAGAGAAGTCGGTGCATAATGGATTCTATTTAGAAAGTTATAACGGTTATAATAATGGAGTATTGCTATTAAATAATGCATGTAAAGCAATGTATAGTAATGGTAATTTAGAGGCAACAGGAAGAAGTTTGAAGATAGAGGATATAGAGAGCGTATCAAGTTATGGAGGAACATCAAATCAGGAATATACGCCTTCATGGACAAATTATCCAAACATATTTGCACAAGAAGCAGGAGGAAATGTAGGAAGTGGATATGGTTCTCTTGGAAGAAGTGAGCAAAGCAGTTATGTAACAGGATATTCACAAGCAAGTACGTTAAAAGGAATATACACATATTACTATTATCAAATATCAAGCAGTTATATGAACCAGAAGTGCGTGACACTATTGCACCGCTGTCCGACGAGCTGGCTCGGGGCGCGCTGCGGTTCGCCTAGCGGCGGCGGCACTTGGTTCAGTTTCAGCGTGGTCTTTGTGGAGGGCGGTGCTGTGAACGCCGACAAATTGTATGACTCGACCAACGAGATCAACGATACGCACAGCACTAGCTATGCGGTGCGCCCAGTTGTCGAAATCGACCTATCCAAAGTAAGTGTCGGAGCAACAGGAGACGGTTCAAGCGGTAATGCATATAGTGTCACTGCAAAATAACATAATACTAAAAAAGGAAGAGGACAAACCTCTTCCTTTTTCCGGTCATTCAGAACCGTCCCAAACGACCGGATTTCTTATAGATGAGTATCAAACCGTAACTTGAATTCAAATGCTTAGAAATAATACTACTTTACCGCAAATTACATATACCCCAAACGATTACAAACAAAATCCACTTTAACTATTGCATTCAAAATTAACTTATGATAAAATACAAAATACGTTAACATCTTATAACGTAAAATTAACAAAGAAAGGAGGGAACGCATATGGAAGAAAAAATTTTATCTGCAATTGGAGCACTAGGGGCTAAAATTGACAACGTTGAGAAAAATCTAAGACAAGAAATGAGAGAAGCAAACGAAACATTAAAACAAGAAATTACTGAAAATGTAGAACAAGAAATTGCAGACTCAAATAAAAGCCTAAGACAAGAAATTGCAGAAACAAACGAAAACTTAAGACAAGAGATAGCAGAAATAAACAAAAACTTAAGGCAAGAGATTGCAGACTCAAATAAGAGCCTAAGGCAAGAAATTGCAGAGACAAATAAAAACTTAATAAAAATGATTAAAGAAACAGAGTGGAACTTAACATCAGGATTCTATGAAGCAAATGTAAAACTTGAAGAAAACTTAAGAAATGAAATGGACAAGAAAAACGAAGAACTAGAAGCAAGATTAACGGCAAAAATTGATAAAGCTGTTAATGAGATTAAACATCATCAAGAAGTTGTATATGATCGTCTTATACCGATTATAGTAAAAAGAATAGATGCTGATGAAATAGAAAACGAACTCGAACATCAAGAATTCAGGGCAAACATTCAAAAATTACTAAATGTAAGAAAATAATTTTTATTCTAAAAGGCAAAAATATCTTTTGCAAAAGCTAGAAATGGGGTAATAGCTACAAGAAGGACGTTCTTTAAAATTTACTTTTAGTGAACTTTAAAGAGCGCCCTTTTTGTATATTAAAAGAAATAAACAGTCACAAAATATTTCATAAAATAAAGAAAAATGTTGACATATGTCTAATTTGCTGGTAAAATAAATACATTATCAAGAGTGAGTGAAAGAAGCGGCTTAGTGACCTCACAGCAACCTGCGAAAGCAAGGTGCTAAAACCGCCAAGGCTTATAAGCTTTGAATGATGATGAAATCTTATTTAGATACATTATTCTCTGCTTATAAAGTAGAGATTTTTTTGTATATCAGAAAGGAAGAAAAAGAATGAACAAATACTTATTCACTTCAGAAAGTGTAACAGAAGGACATCCAGATAAACTATGTGATTTAATATCAGATACAATACTAGATGAATGCCTAAAACAAGACAAATATTCGAGAGTTGCAGCAGAAACATTTGCATCAAATGATAGGATTACAATTGCTGGGCAACTTACAACAAATGCAAAAATAAATATTGAAGAAATAGCAAGAGGTGTATTAAAAGAAATAGGATATAAGGGTAAAGGAATAGACATAGATGTAGAAGGCTGTGTAATTGATGTAAATATCACGAAGCAAAGCCAAGATATTGCACAAGGAGTAGATGTTGGTGGTGCAGGTGACCAAGGCATTATGTTTGGATATGCAACAGATGAAACAGAAGAATATATGCCATTTGCAATAAACTTAGCACATAAACTATCTAAAAAATTAACAGAGGTAAGAAAAGAAAAAATTTTACCATATTTAGGACCAGATGGGAAAACACAAGTAACTGTAGAGTATGAGGGTGATAAACCAAAAAGGATTGAAACCATACTTATATCAAATCAACATGATGCGGATATTCCTCTTGAAAAGGTAAGAGAAGATATAATAGAAAAAGTTATTAAAACTACTGTATTAGAAAAGTATTTAGATGAGAATACTAAATATTATATAAATCCAACAGGAAGATTTGTAACAGGTGGACCACTAGGGGATACAGGATTAACAGGAAGAAAGATAATTGTAGATACATATGGTGGTTATGCAAGACATGGTGGAGGAGCTTTTTCAGGAAAAGATGCAACAAAAGTGGATAGAAGTGCTGCATATATGCTTCGTCATATTGCCAAAAATGTTGTTGCAAATGGATATGCAAAAAGATGTGAAATACAAATTTCTTATGGAATAGGTATCGCAGAGCCTATATCTATTTGCATAAATACTTTTGAAACAAATGCAATAGATGAAAGTGAAATAGTCAAGAAGATTGAGAATACATTTGATTTAACTCCTGACGGAATTATTAATTATCTTGATTTGAGACAGCCTATTTTTACGATGACTACTAATTATGGGCATTTTGGGAAGAATGAACTTCCATGGGAGAAAATAATTAGGTTTTAGTCTATAGAGAAGAAGTTAATTAAATTTTTTACACTATCCTTGCTGGGCAGACTTCGAAATAAAGTTTATAAGAAGTCTGCCCTACCATGGCATAACTTAGCTCTAACTCACTTCGCTCGAAGAGCTAAGAAAATTCGCCGTCGCTTTCAGCTCCGTTGTTCGCTACGCGGATAGTTAAAAAATTTAATTAACTTCTTCTCATTTTATATAAATTTATAAATCTAGTTGCTAATCTTAGTTTTATATAATATAATTAAGTCAAATTATTTTTTAAGGAGAGTGTGAATTGGATAAGAGTAAAGATAATTGGCATTCTATGGGGATAGAGGATGTACTTAAAAAGTTAAATACAACTGAGGAGGGACTTTCTGATGAGGAAGCTGAAAAGAGGATAAAGGAGTATGGCTATAACGAGCTTAGGAACAAGAAGAGGAAGTCTACTTTCGAGCTTGTTTGGAAAGAGATAACTGATCCTATGATTTTAATTTTAATTGGTGCATCACTTTTATCTTTTATATTAAAAGAATGGGTAGAAGGTTTTGTTATACTATTTATTGTTTTTGTAAATACAATAATAAGTGTTGTACAGGAAAGAAAGGCGGAAGCGTCAATTGAAGCATTAAAAAGTATGAGTACTCCTAGTGCCAGAGTTTTTAGAGAAGGTGAGGAAAGCTTAGTATCTTCGAAAGAAATTGTTGTGGGGGATGTAGTGATACTTGAAGCAGGAGGAATGGTACCGGCAGATATTAGATTAATTGAATCTGCAAATCTTAAAGTTCAAGAGGCATCTCTTACAGGAGAGTCTGTACCAATTGAGAAAGATGCAGAAGATATGCCAAATGAGAACAGTCCTTTAGGAGATAGAACTAACATGGTATATACATCTTCACTAATAACTTATGGAAGAGGTACCGGAGTAGTTGTTGCAACAGGTATGAATACAGAGGTCGGAAGCATAGCAAGTATGCTAAATGAAGAAGATGATTTTGATACACCACTTAAAAGAAAACTTACTAAAGTTGGAAAAACACTTAGTATAGTTGGAGCTATTGTATGTGTACTAATCTTTTTAATAGGACTTATGTATAATAGGCCAATTTTACCATTATTTATGACAGCAATAAGCCTTGCAATTTCAATAATACCAGAAGGATTGCCAGCAACAGCAACAATAGTTATGGCACTTGGTGTAAAACGTATGGCAAAAGAAAATGCACTAGTTAGAAAATTACCTGCTGTTGAAACTTTAGGAAGTAGTACAGTTATTTGTTCAGATAAAACAGGAACACTTACACAAAACAAAATGAAAGTAACAGTACTTGGAGTAGAAGCTGATATTAGAAATAAGATTTTAAAAGAAGTTAAAGACTTAAAAGATGAAGAAAAACAAGATTATTCAGAAATAGTATTAGCAGGAGCTCTTTGTAATGACGCATCAATTGATCCAGACAAAAAGCATGATATAATCGGAGATCCAACTGAAGGTGCACTTATATTTTTAGCAGAAGATGATTTTAAATTAGACCAAGAAGAATTGGAAGAAAAATATCCACGTGAATTTGAAAAGCCATTTGATTCAGACAGAAAAATGATGACAACAGTACATGAAATAGACGGAAAAATTGTAGCATATACCAAAGGTGCAATTGATGAAATGGTTGAATTATGTACAAAGATATTAACTACAAATGGAGAAAGAGAAATTACAAGCGAAGATAAAGAAAAAATATTAGAAATGTCAACAAAAATGTCTGCAAAAGCTTTAAGAACTTTAGGATTTGCAAGAAGAAATTTAGACACTATACCTGAAGATGAAGAAGAAAATATTGAACATGACCTTACATTTATTGGCGTATGTGGTATGATAGATCCACCAAGACCAGAGGTTATGGAATCAATAAAAACATGCAAAAGCGCGGGAATTCGTACAGTAATGATTACAGGAGACCATTTAGTTACTGCAATAACTATTGCAAAAGAACTTGGAATATATGAAGAAGGAAACAATGCAATTTCAGGTGATGAGCTAGATGAAATGACAGATGATGAACTCGATAAAGTTGTTTCAAATACAACAGTTTATGCAAGAGTATCACCAAAACATAAATTAAGAATAATTCAATCATTGAAAAGAACTGGTGAAGTTGCAGCAATGACAGGAGACCGGAGTAAACGATGCACCAGCATTGAAAGCAGCAGATATAGGTATTGCAATGGGAATAAATGGAACAGATGTCGCAAAAGATTCATCTGATATGATTTTACTAGACGACGACTTTACAACAATAGTTCATGCAGTAAAAGAGGGAAGAAGAGTATATAGAAATATACAAAAAGTTATACAATTTTTACTTGCAGGAAATATTGCAGAAATTTTAACTTTATTTATTGCAACATTATTTAATTGGGAAGCTCCAATTCTTGCAATACACATATTATGTATAAATTTGGCAACAGACTCACTTCCAGCTTTAGCATTAGGAGTCGATCCAGCTAGCAAAAATATAATGAAAGAAAAGCCTGTTAAATCAGGAACTCTTTTTGAAAAAGCATTAGTTACAAGAGTTATTGTACACGGAATATATATTATGATAGCTAGTATGCTTGCATATCAAATAGGACTAAAAACAGATAGTCATATAGTAGGTCAAACAATGGCATTTATAGTACTTTCTGTATCGCAGTTATTTCATGCATTTAGCCAACGCTCTAATACAGAATCAGTATTTACAAGAGGAAATGGTCATAATAAATCATTATTTGCAGCGATGTTAGCTTCATTTGCAGTTTTATTTATCATATTATTTGTACCTTTTGTAAGAAATATATTTAGTTTAACAATACTAAAACCAAATGAATGGGCTATAACAATAGGATTATCTTTATTACCACTTGCTTTAGTTGAAATAACAAAATTCATTAAAAGAAAATTAAAATTAAAAGTAATATAGGAAGGGATATTCTATGAAACAGGAAATAGATTATAAAAAAATACTAGGAATAGTTATAATTGGGATTGTACTTTATCTTGGACTTAAAAATTTTGGAACAGTCTGGGAAGGAATAAGTGTAGTTCTTGGAATAATTTCACCATTTATATTAGGAGCATGTCTTGCATTTATAATAAATATACCAATGAGATTTTTTGAAAGAAAACTTTCAAAAATTAAAAATAAAAAAGGAAAAACAAGATTAAGTAAAGGAGTGATAAAAGGAATATCACTATGCCTTGCAATTGCTGTAATAGTTGTGATTTTCGCACTTATCATAAGATTAGTTGTACCAGAACTTATAAATGTAATACAACTTTTGATAGAAAGAATGCCATATTATATTGAAGAGATAGGCACATTTTTAGAAAACGCAACAAAAGATATACCTGATATAAACACAATAATATCTAACATGAACATAGATGTAGAACAATTAAAACAACAAGCAATAGAAATTGCAACAAATTTTTTAACATCATCAATATCTGTCATAACAAGTTTTATAGCAGGTGTAATTAATTTTGTAATTGCTTTAATATTTGCAATATATATTTTAGTAGGTAAACAAAAATTAAAGAATCAACTAAAAAAATTACTGTATGCATATTTGAAAAAAGAAAAAGCAGATAGAATAATAGAAATAGGAAAACTTTCAAGAAGCACTTTTAGAAATTTCATAATGGGACAATGCCTAGAGGCAACAATACTTGGAGTATTATGTATTTTAGGAATGCTAATATTAAAAATACCTTATGCGGCATCAATAGGTGTACTAGTGGGAGCAACAGCACTAATTCCAATATTTGGAGCATTTATTGGAGCTTTCATTGGAGCAATACTCATTGTATCGGTAGAACCAATAAAAGTAATAACATTTATAATTTTCATAATTATCTTACAACAAGTAGAAGGAAATCTAATTTATCCAAAAGTTATGGGCAATTCAGTTGGAATACCAGGAATATGGGTATTAGTTGCAGTAACAATAGGAGGAAGCTTATTCGGAGTATTCGGAATGCTTATTGGACTTCCAATTGCATCAATACTTTATACAATATTAAAGCAAAACACCAATAAAAGAATAGAAGAGAAATATGATTATAGAGAAAAGAGCTAAGAGACATATTATTAATGGTAAAATCTGAAAGAGAAGAAAGGAATGAAAAACAAATGGTAATACAAATTAAATCAAAAAAATAGTGTAATTCCTATAAAACTCTTGTCCTTTTTTATTTTTTTATGTATAATACTTTTGTATAAATATAAAGAAAGAGGGAAAGCAAAAATGGACAAAAAAACATTGGCAAAATTTCATATACTTGCAATAATTTGTATTATTGTTTTTTCAGCAGTACTTGCACCAAAAACTTTACAAAATGATACATATTATACAATAAGTATAGGAGAACATATTATAGAAAATGGACTAGATAGAGAAGATCCATTTGCATGGACAGATTTAAAATATACATACCCACATTGGCTATACGATACATGCATTTATCTAATATATTCAGTACGGAGGAATGACAGGAATATATTTATCTACAGTTATATTAAGCTGTATTTTAGGAGTTGTATTGTATATAACTAACAACAAAGTAAATAAAAAGCCATTATTCTCATTTGTAATTACAATGGGAGTAATGTTTTTAATGCAAGATTATATTGCAGCGCGTGCACAGCTTGTAACATTTATATTATTTGTGTTAGAAATCTTATTTATAGAATGTTTCTTAGATACAAAGAAGAAAAGATATGTAATAGGATTAATGCTAATTGCATTATTAATTGCAAATTTACATGCAGCAGTATTCTATTTCTTCTTCATACTATTGATGCCATATATTGCAGAATACATGGTAATTTTATTAAGAGATTCACACTTAGTATATAGATTTAAGCTATATGATATAAAATATAAAATAAATAAATTAGCAGGAAAGCAAGGTAAAGAAGAAAAACTTGCAGAACTTCAAGCAAAATTGGAACAAATAGAAGGTAGATATAACAGATTTAAAGAAAAACTACAAAAAAGAGAAGAAAATCCATATAGAATAAAGCTAGTAAGAAGAAAGGGAGCAAAATGGCTTATCTTAATTTGCATACTATGCTTCTTAATGGGACTTTTAACACCTATTGGAGATGAACCATATACACATATATTTAAACTAATGTCAGGAAACACAACACAAAACATATCAGAGCACTTACCACTTACACTTGTAAATAACATGGGAGCAATGACAGTTATAGTAATGCTTATTATTTTATTAGTATTCACAGATACAAAAGCTTCAATAAAAGATATGTGTATGATAGGAGGACTACTACTTTTAACGTTCATGAGCAGAAGACAATTTTCAATGCTTGTAACAATAGGAGGAATTTCTTTTACAGCGCTAGTTTGTAGTTTCGTTAATAAATATGATAAAGAAGGAATTGATGAATTTACCAAACTAATGGTAACATGGAAAGGAAAAATTGTAACTATATTACTTGTAGTTATATGCTCATATATGATGTATGTTAAAAAAATAGATGATCCATATATTAGTTCAGCCTCATATCCAGTAGATGCAGCAAATTATATCCTAGAAGAAGCAGAAAAGGGAAATATAGATTTAAACACTATGAGATTATTCAATGATTATAATTATGGAAGCTATTTATTATATAGAGGAATACCTGTATTTATAGATTCACGTGCAGACTTATATTCACCAGAATTTAATGAGGGTTGCAATATTTTCAGTGATTATTTAAGCATATCGGGAATAGGCTCTTATTACGAAGACGGATTTGACAAATATGGAATAACTCATGTAATGTCTTATGAGAATTCTAAATTAGCAATGCTATTATCAAAAGACGAAAATTATGATAAAATATATGAAGATGACTATTTTGTAATATTTGAAAGGTTAAATGTAAATACAGATAATGAAGAATAATGAATATATCATAGACGAAAGCTTAAAAGGAATAAGACTCGACAAATGTATTGTAGCTTTGGATAATAAGATATCTAGAGCTACAGTACAGAGATTAATTGACGAAAAAAATATATTAGTAAATGATAAAAATGAAAAAGCCTCATATAAAGTGAATATCCGGAGATAGAGTATATATAAATAAGCCAGAAGCAAAGGAAATTTCACTTAAAGCACAAGATATTCCATTAGATATACTTTATGAAGATAAAGACATAATTGTAGTTAATAAACCTAAAGGAATGGTTGTACATCCGGCAAATGGCAATCCAGACGGGACTTTAGTTAATGCTATAATGAACATCTGCAGGGATACTTTATCTGGAATAGGTGGAGAAATTAGACCGGGTATTGTACATAGGCTTGATAAAGATACAAGCGGAGTTATTATAGTTGCAAAAAATGATAATGCACATATAGATATAAGTAATCAAATAAAAAATAGAACTGTAAAAAAGACATATATAGCGTTAGTTCGCGGAAATGTTAAAGAAAATGAGGCAAGTATAGATATGCCAATTCGGAAGGTCTGAAAAAGATAGAAAGAAAATGGCTGTGACTAGGAAGCGGAAAAGAAGCTATAACACATTTTAAAGTCTTAAAAAGATATAATGGGTTTACTTTACTAGAGGTAAAAATAGATACAGGAAGGACACATCAAATAAGAGTACATATGGCTGAAATAGGCTATCCTGTAGTTGGAGATATGGTTTATTCTAATGGAAAAAATCCATTCGGAATAGAAGGACAAATGCTACATGCAAAGAAAATTGAGTTTATTCATCCAAGAACAAAGGAAAAAATGGAGATAGAAGCACCTATTCCAAGTTATTTTAAGAAAGTTTTAGATACTTTAGAAGGAGAAAATTAAAAATGGAAGAGATAAGGCTTCAAAAATATTTAGCATCTTCTGGGATTGCTTCAAGACGAAAATGTGAGGAATATATACAAAATGGGCTTGTTAAAGTAAATGGAAAAGTTATAACAGAACTTGGAACAAAGGTAAATCCAGAAAAAGATATTGTGTTATTTAAAGATAAAGAAGTAAAAATGCAAACTGATAATCATGTCTATATTTTACTGAATAAGCCAATAGGCTATGTAACAACAGTTAAGGACCAATTTAAAAGAGATACCGTATTAGATTTAGTTAAAGTTACAAAGAGAATTGTACCAGTCGGAAGACTTGATATGTATACATCAGGGGCATTAATTTTAACAGATGACCGGAGATTTTGTATATAAAGTAACACATCCAAAGCACGAGATAACAAAAACATATACAGTAACATTAGGCGGAGAAGTATCAAAAGAAGATATAGAACAATTAGAAAATGGTGTTGAAATAGATGATTATATAAGTAAACCTGCAATTGTAAAAATTTTAAAAATAGATAAAGAAAAAAATATATCAAGACTTGAAATAACTATACATGAAGGTAAAAATAGAGAAGTCAGAAAAATGTGTGAAGCAATAGGGAAAAAGGTAAAAGCTTTGCATAGAACTAAAATAGGAAATATTTCTGTAAAATCCTTAAAAATAGGTGAATGGAGATATTTAAATGATAACGAAGTAAAAAGCCTACTAAATAATTTGCAAAAGAAGTAAATAATGTAGTATAATATAATCGTACAAAAGATAAAAGGAGATATATGATGAAATATCAAAAATTTAATATATCTGATAGTAATTTATGCAAAGGAATGATAGTAAAAGGAAAAGTTAGACAAATAAAGCCATATGGAGCATTTATAGAAATTGAAAATCGGAATAAGTGGACTTTTATATATTGAAGATATATCAGTATCAAGAATAAAAACACCTTATGAAAGATTCGAAATAGGACAAAATATTGATGTAATAATTAAAGAAATTGATGAAGAAAAAAACAGAATATCTTTTTCATATAAAGAATTACTTGGAACTTGGGATGACAACATAAAAGAATTCAAACAAGGAACAGTGGTAAAAGGAATTGCAAGAGAGATAGAAAAATCCAAAAATGGAATATTTATAGAATTGAAGCCTAATCTTGTTGGACTTGCAGAGTATAAAGACAATATATCTTACGGGCAAAGTGTAAATGTATATATTAAGAAAATCATTCCAGAAAAGAAAAAAGTAAAACTTCTAATATATGGAGAGTAAAAGGAGGAGTAAATATGGTCGAAGATAATCAAATTGAAGCTGAAAAATCGCCATTTGCACTAAGAAAGGGAGAAATAAAAACATTTGACGGGAAAGACGGATATGTATCTATGAACCAAATTGTTCATAAGATAAATTTAGGACATATCAATGATTTACATTTTGCAATTATTGAACTTATAAATGAATTTGAATTTATGACTTCAAGACAAATATGCCAAATGCTTGACTATAAAGGAATAGAATATAAGTCACAAGATAAACTAAATAATAAGCTAGAACAGCTAATAAAGTCAAAAATATTAACTAGATATTATTTTACATCAGAAGACGGAAAAGGAATATATAGAATTTACTGCCTAGAAAAAATGGGCAAATATCTTTTAACATCAAGAGGAATAGACTGTAAATGGCAACAATCAGATAATGTAAAGCCAACTGCAATGATAAAGAAAAGGCTCGCAGGAAACCAAATAATAATTGCATATATGAACAAGGTTAAAGCATTTGATAGTTATGTTGTAAAGCCTACATTAACTGCAAAAAGTTCTGGAAAGATATTTAAACCATCAGGAGGCTCTATAAAACTTACAAAAAACGGAAAATCTATAATATTTGTATTTGAAGTTGTAAGAAGAGAAGAAGAATGGCAAAAGAAATTAGTAGATAAAATGAAATTATATAAAGACTTTTATGATAATTTTATAACTATGGATTCAGGATTTATTACGCCTCCACAATTGATACTTGTCGGAGAGGATGAAAGACATACGGCAGAGATGTTTAAAGAAATAGTAACAAATAAATTAGAAATATCTAAAATGAATTTATATTTTACAACTGATTTAAGACAAATCAAAGAAAATCTTATAAACAGCTTATTAGAATTCAAACTAGATAGTGAGACAAATAAATATAAAGTAGAAAATTTAGAGCTTAAGCTATTAGAATAAAATTTTGTAAGTCTTAAAATGACCAAAACGAAAAAAAGTAAGCCTAAAAGGGCTTGCTTTTTTGCTAGAATTATGTCATAATATATATGTGAAATTAGAATTAAGTAGTAATATAAAAAATAGAAAGTGGTGGGGATTTTGAAATTTCTCGACAAATTACTAAAAATACTTAAAACAGATAGAAATACTTTTTTTACATACATCTTTACATTAGCAACAATCTATTTAGCAGTAGATAGAATTGTCGAAATGCTATTTATGATGTTTACCGGTATTTCTGTATCATATTGGGGACCAATAGCATATACACTTGCACTTGCTTGCCCTGTGTGTGCCTTCCTTTTTTCAGGGTGCTCAAAGTACGCAGAGTCAGGTAAAATGAAATTAATGATAATTTATGCTTATGCAATAGCATTGTATATAATTACCATATCTATGGTAACACAATGGATAAATGCAGGAGCATGGATGTTTTTATTCTCAATACCAAATTATGTTGAGGTAGTTACAGAATTTACAGAGGTTATAAAACCTGCATTTCAAGCAATATCAATATATATACCAATTACAACATTTTTCTCAATATTCTGGTGGTGCTATGCAGGAGTTGCAGATTCAAGGTTAATGCAAGAATCTATTTGGGATTATAAAGGAATAGATTTATCAAAGAAAACTACGAAAAGTGGAGCATATAGCTTTGAAAACGTAATATCAATAGATAAAGAAACAGGAAAGACTGTAAAAATATTTGATAGTAGAAGAGCAGATCCAATGCTAATAAGTGGTTCTTCAGGAATGGGAAAAACAGCGCTAGTTTTAGAGCCAATGATGGCAAGAGATATAGAGAAGAAATATTTCTTTAGAGAAGCTTCAAAGGAAATGGGATTTACAGCATTAAAGACAGGACTTGCAACATTAAATTCACCATATTCAAATGAATATTTAAATGAAAATTTTAAATTAGATATGCTAGAACCAGTACCAGGAAAAGAAAAATTATATAAAGCATATTTAAGTAAAATGATATATAATGAAGGAACAAAAATTACATATAAAGATTTAGGAATAACATTCATGTCTCCAGATTATGAATCAACAGACAGAATGATAAATGTTGTTCAAAATTTTGGATTAAAGGTAAATGTTGTAGATCCAAATAGTGCAAGTTCAATAGGAATAAATCCATTCTCATATGGTGCACCTAGTGAAATTGCAGCAGTAATATCATCAATAATTGCAACAACATATACAAACTCAAGACCAGAAGATGATGAAGTATTTTTCCAAAATTCAGCAGCACAAGCGATAGAAAATCTAACAATATTACTTGCTGAAATGTATCCAAGATTAAATGACGGATTACTTCCAAACCTTGAAGATATACTAGATATGTTAAATGATTTTGATTTAGCAGAAGAAATGTGTAGAAAAGTTGAAGAAGATGAAGAACTATCACAAAAATTAAAATTACAGCTTGGATATTTTAGAAAATATTTCTATAAAAATTCTGCAATGAGAGAAGAGACAGAAAAATATGTGCATATTGCTATAACACAATTAGATATGTTACTTAGAATACAAGGCTTAAGAAATATATTATGTAATAGAACAAATAATATAAATTTTGATACTTTACTTGCAAATGGAGAAATAACGATAGTTTGTACTAGAAGAGGAGATTTAGGACCAGTCCTACAAAAAGCATTTGGATTGTTCTTCTTACTTTCAATGCAACGTTCAGTATTAAAAAGACCGGGAAATGAAAATTCAAGAATACCTCATTTATTATATATAGATGAATTCCCAGATTTCTTATGTGATGCAACACTAGGACTTGTAACATTATATAGAAAATATAAAGTAGGAACAATAATTACAACTCAAAACTTAGAACAATTAGATGTAACTCAAACATCACGTAGAACTATTGTTACAAACTGTACATCAAAGATAGTTGTAGGAAATATTGCACCAGAGGAATTACAATTCTGGGTTGATGAATTCGGAGCTAGAAGAATGTGGGTATACTCTCAAGACATGAGTATGAAAGCAGAAGGAAAAGGAAATCAATTCCTAGGAGGAAGTTCATCTGTAAAAGATGTATCTTATGGAGACTTCAAAGGAGTAAAATGGGCATATAAGAATTGGTTTGAGCCAGCTAAACTTCAAAACTCACTTACATTTAAATGGTGTGCATTTAAATATAAAGATGATAAAGGAAGACCATTCACAGGAATTGCAAAACTAGATTTCATGCCAGCTAAATATAAAGAGCCACATAAATCAAAACATTTTGATTTTGCTAAATATCAAAGTGGAGTGCTAAGTGGAGAAAGTGTAAAAACATCAAAAAGAAGACATGGATTTGATCCAAAAAGAGTAGACTTCGATTCATTTGACGATAGCGAAGATGTAGATCCAATTCAAACTGACTCAACTGATTCAAGCATATTATTTAATAATGAAGATGCAATAGTATTTGATATGCATAGAGACGGAAAAAAATAGAGAAAAAAATAAAGGTTGTCAATCTAGGCTGACAACCTTTTATAATACAATTATTTTAAATACATCCAAAATGATTGTATTTACCTCCAAATGGTTACAACAATTGGAGCAATAAGCGAAATAATTGCAAAAAACATACAAATAATACCGAGCAAATTTATTTGAATTGTCTTTATATTCGTAAATTGCATAACCAACTGTCTTAAAAAACACATAAATACTTAAAATACAAATGACTATAACCATATAATCCTCCAGACTTAAGAAATCAAATAACTAGAAGTTACCTCGACATCTACATTTACATCAAAAAAAGCATTTTGATAACTATTAAGCCAATCATAATTTACCCATTCATCCCAAGTAGAAAAATATTTTACAGCATGTTTACCAAGAGAAGCAATGTCAGATTTATATTCTTTAGAAGTTTTATAAAAATAATTTTCAAGTTCACTCTTTAGGTAAGAATTAGCATAGGATTCAAGAAGTTCTAAATTATTTTCGTCAAAATAATTTGAATTTTTATGTGCAGACAATATCCTTGAATTGACCTTAACATTAGTTTTAATATATGGAGCACCATTGACAATTTTTACATCATTTTCAGTAGCTTTATCTAAAGTAATATATAAATCAATAGAACTATCTTCGTCGAAAGGACTAGGAATTGTTATAAAACATTCTTCAAGTTCACTTGTGACTATTAAGTGGCAAATAGTTTCAATTGCAGTTAATTCTCCGCACCAAAACATCACCTTTGAAAACAGCAAGCCCCACAACATCAATATTAGTAGAAGGACTTGAATTACCGTCATTATTAGATGTGGTTTCTCCGGCAATAGTGTCTGTATCAGGGGCAGCATCAGCATTAGCAAGAGATGAAGAAGTGACTGAGCCGAAGAATTGCTGAAGCTTCTCCAAATGTATCAATAAGCCTATTAAAT
>CALXJN010000016.1 GCA_944388635.1 uncultured Clostridia bacterium | reverse complement strand
ATGTAGTACATCCATCATTTAATTGGGATGGAGAACCATTAGCAGGATATTGGGTAGGCAAATTCGAGAGCAGTAATAACGGAGAAAAAATCCAAATAAAAGGTGGAGTAGAAAGTTGGAGGGGTATAGATGTAAGTACAATTCATAATACACCTTTTGGTAATCGCTTACAGGAGTAAGCAATCAACGAAAAAATATATTTTTTATATCTACTTCTTGCAAAGAGAGTTTACATATAGTACAATATAGCTGTAAAAGCAGTAGGAAAAAATACATAAGAATTATAATAAGAAAAGTGGCTTTGCCTTTTGTAGCTTTTGCTTCGCAAATACGCACAGCCCAAGGAAAATTAACCTTATTGTATAGGAAAAATCTAATTTTATATAGGAAAAAAATAAAACCTTCATTTTTGAAGGTTTTATTTTTTATTTGGCGCAGAGGGTGGGATTCGAACCCACGGTAGGCTATTAACCTACGGCAATTTTCAAGACTGCTGCCATAAACCAACTCGACCACCTCTGCATATATACTGTTACAAATTCTTGCAACAGTATATATATTAACATATTTAAGTCTTATTTGTCAAGACAATTTCAATAATTTGTAAATATTTATATTATGAATTAATTGCTCTTTTTACAGCTTCCATTTCTTCTTCTGTCATTTTATAGCTTGAATCCCCATTTTGAACAGGTTTTGCATATATATTAGACATTTCTCTTGAATATATGCCGTTTAATACAACACCATCATTTTTTTCATCTAATAGTGCTACTGTAAAACTTAAATCACTTCCAGTATCTTTGTATGCATTATATCTATATACTCCAACTTTTTGAATACAATTTTTTATATCTGCATCTATTTTTATACAAAATTTTTCTAATTCATCGTTTTTTGCAATTGTCTTATTTATTCTATCAATATGTTTTTCAAGTATTTCCTCTATATTGGTTCCGTTTCCTAATTTTTCCATAAACTTTTTATATTCTTTTCTGATTTTATGCAATTTTATACAATTTATTATATACAATATAAATATTAAAGTAATAACCCCAATTAAAATTAACAAAAAAGTATCTGTTCTTATGAATTCTAATATTTTGTCCAAATTTTTTACACTCCTTTTGTATCTCTTATTCTTTTATGAGTTCTAGTATTCTCTCTAAATCTTCATTTGATTTATATTCTATAACTATTTTTCCTTTTCTCTGCCCTGCTTTTAAGCTTACTTTTGTTCCGAAAAAACTTTGGAAAGAATCTTCTATATCTTTAAAAATTGCCTCATATTTCTCGTCTTTTTTCTTCATTTTCTTTTTAACCTGTGTTTTTTCTTCTGCTTCTCGTACATTATCTCCTCTTTCAATTATTCTAAGTGCCATTTCATATTGTTTATCTCCATCCTCTAAAGAGAGTAATGCTCTACAATGTCCTTCTGTAAGTTTTCCCTCTTTTGCTAAATCTAATACTCTTTCATCTAAATTTAAAATTCTTACAGTATTTGCAATTGAACTTCTGCTTTTACCTAAAATTTCAGAAATTTGTTGTTGTGTCAATGAATATTCTTCCATTAATTGTTTCATTCCCATTGCTTTTTCTACTGCATTTAAGTCTTCCCTTTGAATATTTTCAATTAATGAAATTTCTTTATTTTTTCTTTCATCACTATCTCTTACTATAGCTGGTATTTCTTTTAATCCTGCCTTTTTACAAGCACGCCATCTTCTTTCACCTGCAACTATTTCATAGTAATCATCTTTTTTAGTAACTATTATAGGTTGAATTAATCCATATCTTTTTATTGATTCAGCAAGTTCTAATAATGACTCTTCTTCAAAATGTTTTCTTGGTTGATTGCGATTTGGTTCAACTTCATTTATTGATAAATTAAGGATTTTTTCTCCTTCTTTTATTTCTTCTTCTGGAGTTGTTATAAATAATGCATCCAGACCTTTTCCTAAACCTGTTTTTTTAGCCATTTTTCTTCCTCCTATTCCTCTTTCATATGTTTTGCTTTTGCTTCTTCTTCATTTTTCTTTAAAAATTCTTTTGCTAATTTTTCATAACATTTAGCTCCCTTTGATTTTGGATCATATACTGTTATTGGCATTCCATAACTTGGAGCTTCACTCAATTTTACATTTCTTGGTATAACAGTTTTATACACTCTATCTTCAAAATATCTCTTAACTTCTTTTACAACTTGGTTAGACAAGTTAGTTCTTGCATCATACATTGTAAGAAGTGCACCTTCTATTTCGACATCTTTATTTAAATGTCTTCTAACAAGATTAATTGTATTTATAAGTTGACCTAAACCTTCCAATGCATAATATTCGCATTGCACTGGTATAAGTACACTATCAGATGCAGTAAAAGCATTTAATGTAATTAATCCAAGTGATGGTGGGCAGTCAATTATAATATAATCAAATTCATTTTTTATTTCATCAATTCTCTCTTTTAGCCTATGCTCCCTAGACATTAAAGAAACAAGTTCAACCTCTGCTCCTGCTAAATTAATATTAGATGGACATACTTTCAAAGTTTTTACAGCTGTATCCTTTAAAGTCTCTTTAATATTTATTTCATTAATTATTACATCATATATAGATTTATCTATTTCCTTATTTATTCCAAGCCCACTTGTTGCATTCCCCTGTGGATCTGCATCTATTAATAATACCTTTTTTCCTTTTTTTGCAAGTATTGTACTTAGATTTATTGATGTTGTTGTTTTTCCAACTCCTCCTTTTTGATTTGCTATAGAAACTACTTTTCCCAACTGCTTCTCCTCCTTTTTTGTCTTTTTGTATATTTTATTTTTTAATACCAAAACAGCTGTATTTCAGTGTTTTCAAGTATTTCGTCTTTTTTGTTTTTACATTTTTTATTATAAATACAAAATAAAATCGACATATTAATAATATAATTTTATTATTAATATGTCAATATTTTTTTATAACTTTTTGATGTTTTTTTATCTTCTTTTTTGTTGTTCTAAATATATAAGTAATACTGATATATCAGCTGGCGAAACACCTGATATTCTAGAAGCTTGTCCGACGGAAATAGGTTTATATTTATCTAATTTTTGTCTTGCTTCTAAGCTTAATCCACTTATTTTTTTATACTCTATATCTTCTCTTAGTTCCTTTTGTTCTAATTTCTTAAATTTAGCAACTTGAGCTTCTTGCATTTTTATGTATCCCTCATATTTTAGCTGTATTTCTACCTCTTTTATCACATCTTTAGGAAGATTTTCATTTCTTTTTTCATCTATTTTGGCTAAATCTTTGTATGTTAATTCTGTTCTTTTTAAAAGTTCTGCAAGTTTTACTCCTGTATCAATTTCGGTTGTTCCATGGTCTAACAAAAATTCATTAACTTTCTTATCTGGTCTAATCGTTGTATTTTTTAATCTTTCTATTTCCTCTTCTATTTTTCTTCTTTTTTCTTTAAATTTATTAAATCTTTCTTCAGATATTAATCCTATTTTATATCCTTTCTCTGTCAATCTTAAATCAGCATTGTCCTGTCTTAGAAGTAATCTATATTCAGCTCGTGAAGTCATCATTCTATATGGCTCATTTGTCCCTTTTGTAACAATATCATCTATTAAAACTCCAATATATGCATCAGATCTATCTAAAACTAATGGTTTTTCACCTTTTAATTTTAATCCTGCATTTATTCCCGCAATAATTCCCTGTGCTGCTGCTTCTTCATATCCTGAAGTTCCATTTATTTGCCCTGCAAAAAACATGCCTGAAATTTGTTTTAATTCTAATGATAGTTTTAATTGAGATGGTTCAATACAATCATATTCTATTGCATAGGCAGGTCTTGTAAATTCTACATGTTCTAAGCCCGGTATAGTTCTATACATTTCTATTTGCACATCTTCTGGAAGTGATGAACTCATTCCTTGAACATACATTTCTTCTGTATCTAATCCCATTGGTTCTATAAATATCTGATGTCTTGGTTTATCACTAAATCTAACTACTTTATCTTCTATTGACGGACAATATCTTGGTCCTGTTCCTTCTATTTTTCCAGCATATAATGGTGAACGATGTAAATTTTTTCTTATTATTTCATGTGTTTTTTCATTTGTATATGTTAAATAACATGGAACTTGGTCTATTTTTTTCGTTTCATCTTCGAAAGAAAACATTTCTATCTCGTCATCACCATTTTGAATTTCCATTTTTGAAAAATCAATAGATTTTTTATTTACTCTTGCTGGTGTTCCAGTTTTAAACCTAACTATCTCTATTCCTAAGTTCTTAAGGCATTCTGATAATTTATTTGCTGGAAACACTCCGTCTGGTCCACTTTCGTAAGAAACTTCTCCTATAAAGATTTTTCCCTTTAAATATGTACCTGTTGCAAGAATTACAGTTTTTACATTATAAATTGCTCCTATATTTGTTTCTACACTTTTTACTTCTCCGTTTTCTACCCCTATATTTACATTTTCTGCCTGCTTAATATATAAATTCTCCTGTTTTTCTAATGTGTGTTTCATTTCTACATGATATTTTTTTCTATCTGCTTGTGCTCTTAAAGAATGTACTGCAGGTCCTTTTGAAGTATTTAACATTCTAGATTGTATAAAAGTTTTATCTATGTTTTTACCCATTTCTCCTCCGAAGTGCATCTATCTCTCTTACTAAATGTCCTTTAGATGTTCCTCCAATATTTGGATTACATGGCATATTTGCTATAGCTTCCAAGCTTATTGAAAAAAGTAAAGTCTTAAATCCCATTCTAGCCGTCGCAAGTGCTGCTTCACATCCTGCATGACCACCACCTATAACAGCAACATCATAATTTCCAGCAAAGTAGCTCATTTCTAGTTCATTCCTTTCTTCATTTTTTTGTAAAATTTTCCTATTACTTCCAATTTAATTTCCAGTATTTGTAATTTTAATTTCCTTATTTTTCCATTTTTCTGTTAAATATGAAACAGAAAAAATTGTTTCATATTTCTTTTTGTCAAAGTCTTATTTACCTAAGCAAAACTTCTTGAATATCTCATTTATTATATCTTCAGAAACGCTTTCTCCTGTTATTTTTCCAATTTCTGTTAAAATATTTGTTATATTTATAGTTATAATATCAATTGGCATTTTGTCATTAATTGTTTGTATTGCCTTACTAACATTTATAAGAATATTGTTAATAGCTTCTTTATGTCTATTATTAGTTATAGTCAAGCTGTTATCTACTTCTATTTCATTAAATTTATACATATCTGATATTGTTTTAAACAATTCATCTATTCCTTTTTTGTTTAAAGCAGATATTGATAGTATCTTTTTACCATTTGAATATTCTTCCAATTCTTCTTCTTTTATTTCTTGTTTTAAATCATTTTTATTAAGTAAAATAATACCTTTTTTATTTTTTAATGTCTCTAATATTTCTTTGTCTTCATATTCTATTTTTTTACTTGAATCTATAATAATTATAACAAAGTCTGCATTATCAGCTGCTTCTTTAGATTTATTAATTCCTATTTTCTCAACTACATTTTCAGTTTCTCTTATTCCTGCTGTATCAATTATTTTTATAGGAATACCATCTATTTGGATAAATTCTTCTATTGTATCCCTTGTAGTCCCTTCATATTCTGTAACAATGGCTCTATCCTCCTTTAATATTGCGTTTAACAAGGATGATTTTCCTGCATTTGGCTTTCCAATTATTGCAACATTTATCCCCTCTTTTAAGATTTTTCCGTTATCAAATGTTTTTCTCAATTCATCTATCTCTTTTTTTACATCTTCCATTAAATTTAATATTCTAACATTTGTAACTTCTTCTATATCATATTCTGGATAATCAATTGAAGTCTCTATATCAACTAATACATCCATTATCATTTTTGTTACTTTATTTAATTTTTCTGATAAACCGCCATTTAATTGCTTAATAGATGCTTTAGCCTCTTTATCAGTTTTTGCATTTATAACATCAATAATAGCTTCAGCTTGAGATAAATCTATTCGTCCGTTTAAAAATGCTCTTTTTGTAAATTCACCAGGCTCAGCAAGTCTTGCACCATTTTTTATACATATTTCAAGAATTTTATTCATAATTGTTATTCCACCATGAGAATTTATCTCGCACATATTTTCCGTTGTAAACGATTTTGGTGACTTAAAAAAGGAAACTAATACTTCATCAATTATTTCGTCTCTATCGACGATATAGCCGTAATTAATGGTATTTGATTTTATGTCAACTTCTTTTTTCTTAGTTTTAAATATTTTTTTTATTATTTCGAAAGATTCTTCCCCACTCATTCTTATTATTCCTATTCCACTATTTCCTATTGCTGTTGATATTGCAACTATTGTATCCATAACTTTCTCCTTATATCTTATAATAGCAAAAAGTCAAAGCAAGTACTATTCAAATTTTTTTGAATATATAAATCCTCACTTTGACCTTAGATTTTATATAATTATTTTAATGAAATTACAACTTTTCTATGAATGCCTTCTCCAACACTTGATGTTTTAACTTTTGTATTATTTTGTAGCTTTGTATGTATTATTTTTCTCTCATATGGTGTCATAGGCTCTAATGTTATTGATTTTCTTGTTCTTATAACACTTTTAGCTAATTTTTCTGCAAGCTCTTCTAATGCTTTTTTCCTTTTTTCTCTATAATCTAGAATATCTAATTCTACTCTTATTTTTTCATTAATATCTTTAACCGCAATGGCATTTAAAATAGTTTGCATAGCATTTAAAGCTTCTCCCCTATACCCTATCAAGAAATCTGCTTTCTTTTCATCTATAACTATTTTTATTGCATTTTCTTCAATTTTGCATTTATATTCAATATTTTCTCCAATTGTTTTAGTTAAAAATTGATTCAAAAAGTCTTCTACTCTTTTTTTTGATTCTTCTAATACCTCTCTATCTATTTGTTTTTCATCTTTTTGTTCTTCTTTATTATATTCTTTTCTTTCTTTTAATCTCATTTCTACTTTAACTACTCTTGGAGTTAATATATTAAAGAAACTTCTTTTTTCATCATTTTCTATTACTTTTATTTCAACGTCATTTTTTGAAACCTTAAGTTCTTTTAACCCTTTTTCTATTGCCTCATTTGTTGTCTTTCCTTCGAAAATCATTGTATCAGGCATTTACTTCTTCCTCCTTCTTTTTGAACACTGCATTTAATATTAATTTTTCAGCAATCATAAGTATATTGTTTGTTAGCCAATATAAAGCAAGTCCTAAAGGAGCTATAAATGAAATAGAAATTGCAAGAATTGGCATCATAAAAGCCATATTTTTATTTGTTTGTGCCATCATATCAAGTTCATTTGGTTCTTCACCATTTGCACTTTTCTCTTTCTTTTTTCCATTTTGCATACTTGTTGTTATTCTTATTGATAAGAATGATGTAATTACATATAACACTGGAATTACATATGTTTTCCAATTTGAAAAATCTTTTGAAGGTATACTGCTTAAATCTAATCCAAAAAATTCCATGTTTATATATACTCTATCATCTTCAGCTGCTTTTTCTCTTATTATTGAGATTTCTGGATATGCATCTCTATTTTCTGATTGTTCACTTATTTCTGCTGTATATTCTTCTATTATTTGAGGTTCTACTTTTTTCATATATGTTAAAGGACTCCTTACTAGATAGAATACTGAAAGCAATAATATTATTTGAATTATTGCACTAAAGCATCCACTAAAAGGATTCATTTTTTCTCTTTTATATAAATCGAATGTTTCTCTTTGCAATTCTTCTGGATTATTTTTATATTTTACCTGTAAAACTTTCATCTCTTCTTGAATTTTTGTTGATTTTTTTAAAGTTTTTTGTTGATTTATTGATATTGGTAATAATATAACTTTTACAATTAAAGAGAATAAAATTATAGCTAACCCATAATTTTGAACTAAGTTATACAATAAATTCAATAAATATCCAAATAAATTTGCAAAAAATGAAATCATATAATTCCTCCGTATTATTTTAATGGATCATATCCTCCTTTTGAAAAAGGATTACATCTAAAAATCCTTTTTAAACCCAAAAAAACGCCTTTTAATAATCCATATTTTTCTATTGCCTGCTTCGTATATTCTGAACAAGTAGGATAAAACCTACATTTTTTTCCAAGCATTGGTGAAATATATTTTTGATATTTCTCTATTAAATAAATAAACATACTTTTCATACTTTATGCTTGTCCTGCTTTTTCTATGATTTCTAATACATCTTTTTCTACTTTTTGAAAAGTTATCTCCCCTATATCAGCTTTTTTCTTTACTAAAAATACTATACTCTTCCCTATTCCAGCCTTATCCTCATTTATTCTATATGCTTCTTTTATAATTCTCTTTAAATAATTTCTCTTTACTGCCTTTGCAATTTTCGTGCCAACAGCAATTCCAATTTTATTTATTTCTAAGTAATTTTTAGATACAAAAGCCTCTATATAGTTACCTGAAATGTATCTTCCTCTTTTCAAAACATTTTTAAACTCATAATTTTTCTTAAGCATTTCTGTTTTTTTCATATACTATCACATCTAAATCTTTTCGTGCTTTCAAAAAGGACCTAAAAAACACAAATGTCTAGGTCCGATTTTTTTTATTTATTAAGCACTTAATTTTTTTCTACCTTTTAATCTTCTTGCTTTTAATATATTTCTACCAGATCTAGTTTTCATTCTTTTTAAGAAACCATGTTCTTTTTGTCTTTGTCTCTTTTTTGGTTGATATGTTCTTTTCATTTTGCACCTCCTAAATATTGGTTAAATAACATTAAAATTATACATTAATTTATATTGAATTGTCAAGCATTTTTAAAATTTTCTTAGGGAAATCGGCAATTTATCTAGATTATTTATTTGTTTTCCACATAACTTTAAATTTTTTCCACATTCGTATTGACTTTTTTTTCTATTTTTTGATATTATTTATAAATGAAATACAAAAATATATAAAAAATAATCGGAGGATTTTATGCAAGAAGAATACAATAAAAATTATCTAGATTTAACAGAAAAATTCAAAGAAATTTGTAAAACTGCAGTAAGTCATATAACTTATGAAACTTGGATAACACCGATTGATATTGTTTCAGTAGAAGGAAATGATATAACTTTACTTTTACCTGATTCTTTTTTTGTTACACAGGTAAAATCATATGAAACTTTAATAAAAAATTGTTTTAAGAATATATTCCAAACTAATACTGATTATAATCTAATTATGATTACTAAAGAAGAATATGAAAAAAACAATGGTATTACTCATGTTTCTTATACATTAGAAAGCTCAAATATCAATCCAAAATATACTTTTGGCAATTTTGTAATAGGTGAAAATAACAGGTTTGCTCAAGCAGCAGCACTTGCAGTATCAGAAGCACCAGGGATCTCATATAATCCATTATTTATCTATGGTGGTGTAGGACTTGGAAAAACTCATTTACTTCATGCGATAGGAAATGAAATTTTAAGAAGAACACCTAATAAAAAAGTATTATATGTTACTTCTGAAAAATTTACTAATGAATTTATTAATGGAATAAAAGATAATTCAAATGAAAATTTCAGAAATAAATATAGAAATATTGATGTTTTATTAATAGATGACATTCAATTTATAGCTGGTAAAGAGGGGATACAGGAAGAATTTTTCCATACTTTTAACACAATTTGCGAAAATAAAGGACAAATTGTGCTTACAAGTGATAAACCTCCAAAGGACATTAATCCTTTAGAGGAACGTTTAAAATCAAGATTTGATTGGGGACTTTTAGTAGATATTTCTGCTGCAAATTACGAAACAAGACTTGCAATACTTAGAAAAAAAGTTCAACTTGATAATATCGTAATAGATGACTTAGTTCTTTCAAATATTGCAACAAAAGTAGACACTAATATAAGAGAGCTAGAGGGTACATTAAATAAAATTATAGCTATGGCCTCACTTACTCATAGCCCAATCACATTAGAACTTGCTGAAAAAGCAGTTGCAGATGTAATCGCACATAGAGAAAAAGCAATTTCTCCAGAATATATAAAAACAACTGTCGCTAAATTTTTCAATATTCCTGTTGAAGATTTAGATAGTTCAAAACGTTCTAATTTAGTAGCATACCCAAGACAAATAGCAATGTATTTCTGCCGTGAAGTTGCAAAAATGCAATATAAGAGCATAGGGAACTCTTTTGGAAAAAGAGATCATTCAACAGTTATGCATGCTTGTAATAAAATTGAACAAGAAATAAAACAACATAATGTAGAAACAGTTAGAAATGTGGATTGTGTGAAAAACATTTTATTAAAACCTCAAGACTGAGATTTCTAATATAAAATTAATTTTACAAAAAATATTGTTTGTAATTCAAAAAAGACAAAAGTAAAAGTGTAATTCTTCTTACGGAAGCAATACATTAGTTATTCACACAAAAATGTTAATAGTGTGTTTATAAGTTGTTGAAAACTACATTTTCCACAAAAAAAATTTTTTGATGTGGATTTGCTTCTAAGTTATCAACATTTTATCCACAGCATTAAAGCCTACGGATATAAATAAAAGATTAACTTTTCCACACTATTCACATGACTACTACTACTACTACTAAAAATATTATATATTTAAAAAGGAGGAAATCGCGGATGAAATTTATTTGTGAAAAAGCAAATTTGCTTAAAGCTATTAATTCCGTAGTAAGAGGAGTATCTTCTAAAACAACAATGCCTATATTAGAAGGTATACTTATTCAAACAAATGATAATCAAGTAAAATTAACAACATATGATTTAGAATTAGGTATAGAATACGTTATAGATTGTGAAGTATTAGAACAAGGAAATACAGTAGTAACAGCAACAGTATTTAGTGAGATAATAAGAAAGTTACCAGATACAGATATATCAATTACTGTAGATGAAAAAGAACTTCTAGTAATTGAATGTGAAGGTTCACTTTATAAACTCGCAACAATGAATCCTTTAGAATTTCCAGAACTTCCAACAATTAATGAGGAAAACTGGGTAGAACTTGAACAAAATACATTAAAAGATATGATTAGAAAAACAATATTTGCAGTAAGCACAGAAACACATAGACCTATATTTACAGGATGTCTTTTTGAAGTAAAGAATAATAAGATAAATGTAGTTGCAGTTGACGGATATAGATTAGGCTGGAAGAGTAGTGCATTAGAAGAAAGTGTAAATGATTTTAAAGTAGTAATTCCAGGTAAAACATTAAACGAAGTAAATAAAATAATATCAGATTCATTTGAAAAAATAAAAATAAGTATCGCTAAAAATCAAGCTTTATTTGAAATGGAAAATTGTAAAATAGTTACAAGACTATTAGAAGGAGAGTTCTTAGACTACGAAAGAGTAATACCAAAAAATTGGGAAACAAGAATAAGAGCAAATAAAAAAGAACTTCAAGAATGTTTTGAAAGAATAAGCTTAATATCAATGTCAAGCATTGAAAAAGAAAGAAAATATCCTGTAAAAGTTTCAGTTGAAATTGGAAAAGTTGTAATTTCGTGCAAAAACCAAGCAGGAGATGCAAAAGAAGAAATATTTTTAACAACAGAAGGGAAGAATCTTGAAGTAGGATTCAATCCAAAATATTTCTTAGATGCATTAAAAGCAATAGAAGATGAAGAAATATATGTTGAATTTGGAAGTAGCTTATCTCCATCAATAATAAAATCAGTTGAAGATACAGGAGATTATGTATATATGATTTTACCTATAAGAATACAGGAATAAGAGGAAAAAGTATGTACATAGAAAAAATTAAACTTTTTAATTTTAGAAATTATATTGAACAAGAAATTAGTTTTGATAAAAACATAAATATTTTTTATGGGAACAATGCACAAGGAAAAACAAATATTATAGAAGCAATTTATTTGTGTGCGATAGGAAAATCTTATAGAACAAATAAAGATAAAGAAATTATTAATATAAATAAAAATTTTTCTAATGTTGAAATTAATTATTCAAAAAAAGATAGAGAGGGAAAAGTAAAAGTAGAACTTTCTAATAAAAAAATAATTTCTTTAAATGACATAAAAGCAAAAAAAATGAGTGATATACTCGGAAATATAAATATAGTATTATTTACTCCAGAAGACATATACACATTTAAAGAAGGACCAGCCAAAAGAAGACGTATTTTGGATGTAATGATAAGTCAATTAAGACCAGCATATATATATAATCTGAATATGTATTTAAAAGTTTTAGAACAAAGAAATAATTATTTAAAACAAATTAAATATGACAATAAAAATGAAGAATTACTCAGCATTTGGGAAGAAAAAATGGCAGAATATGCAGAAATAATTTATAAATATAGAAAAGAATTTGTTGAAAAAATAAAAGAAAAAATAGTAGATATACATAAAAAGATTACAGACAATAAAGAAATAATAAAAATAGAATATGTTTCTGAGTTTAAGGAAAAAGACGAATATATTAAAGAATTAGAAAAAAATAGAAAAATAGATATAATAAAAGGATATACTGGAAAAGGAATTCATAGAGATGATTTAAAACTTTATATAAATGATAAAGAAATAGGAATTTTTGGTTCACAAGGGCAACATAGAAGTGCAATACTTTCAATAAAGCTAAGTGAACTAGAAATAATAAAAGAAGAAATAGAGGAAAAACCAATACTTTTATTAGACGATTTTATGTCAGAATTAGACAAAGAAAGAAGAGAAAATTTTTTAGAAGACGTAAAAGATACTCAAATAATTATAACTTGTACAGATAAGCTAGAATTAAAAAATGAAAATAAAAAGATATTTTTTGTAGAAAATCGGACAAGTAAAAAACAAAAGTTAATAATTAAAAAAATGACTTGATTTTTTTATAAAAACAATAATATAATAACATGTGAAAGAATACCAAAGGAGGAATACAATGGATAAAGTAGAACACGCTTATGGAGCGGAACAAATACAGGTATTAGAAGGATTAGAAGCAGTTAGAAAAAGACCAGGAATGTATATAGGTAGTGTCTCAATTAGAGGACTTCATCACTTAGTATATGAAATTGTGGATAACGGAGTGGATGAAGCACTAGCAGGATATTGTAAAAACATAAATGTAACAATAGAACCAGGCAATGTAATATGCGTAGAAGATGACGGAAGAGGAATACCAATTGGAAAGCATCCCAAAACTGGTATATCTGCTGCTGAAACAGTATATACAATTTTACATGCAGGAGGAAAGTTTGGCGGAGATAGTGGGTATAAAGTATCTGGCGGACTTCATGGCGTGGGTGCTTCTGTTGTAAATGCATTATCTGAATGGACAGAAGTTACAATACAAAGAGACGGTGGAATATATATAATGAAATTTAATAGAGGAAAAACCGTAGAACCATTAACAAAAATTGGAGATTCAGATAAAACTGGAACAAAAGTAAGATTTTTAGCAGATAGTACAATTTTTGAAACACTAGAATATGATTATGAAGTATTAGAAAAGAGATTTAGAGAAATAGCATTTTTAACAAAAGGTTTAAGAATTACAATAGAAGATAAAAGAATTATAAAAACAGAAGAAGGAGAAGAAAAAGAAGACGGCAGAAAAGGCGATTTTCATTTTGAAGGTGGTTTAAATTCATTTGTTGAATACTTAAACAAAAATAAAGAAAAAATACATCCAATGCCAATATATATAGAAAAAAACGGAGAAGTTCCAATAGAAATTGCGATACAATATACAACAGCTTATTCAGAAAATATATATACATTTGTAAATAATATAAATACAATCGAGGGTGGAACTCATTTAGAAGGATTTAAAAGAGCAGTTACAAAAGCATTTAATGATTATGCAAGAGGACACGGAATATTAAAAGATAAAGATGCAAATCTTCAAGGAGAAGATATAAGAGAAGGAATGACAGCAGTTATTTCTGTAAAAGTAAAAGAACCACAATTTGAAGGACAAACTAAAACAAAACTTGGAAATAGTAATGTAACTGGAATTGTTGCAACAGCTGTAAACGATGCATTGGCAACATTTTTAGAAGAAAATCCAAGTGTAGCAAAAGCTATCCTTGAAAAATGTATAAGTGCGTCGAGAGCAAGAGAAGCAGCAAGAAAAGCAAGAGAATTAGTTAGAAAAAAGAATTCTATGGAAGGCTCAACACTTCCAGGAAAACTTGCAGACTGTAGTGGAAAAGATCCACAACTTTGTGAGGTGTATATAGTTGAGGGAGACTCAGCAGGAGGAAGTGCAAAACAAGGAAGAGATAGGACATTTCAGGCAATACTTCCATTATGGGGGAAAATGCTTAATGTTGAAAAATCAAGAGCAGATAAAATATATGGAAATGATAAACTTCAACCAGTAATACTTGCAATAGGAGCAGGAATAGGTGCTGATTTTGATATTACAAAAATAAGATATGGAAAAGTAATAATTATGGCAGATGCTGATGTAGACGGAGCTCACATCAGAACATTACTTTTAACATTCTTCTTTAGATATATGAGACCACTTATAGAAAATGGAAATGTATATTTAGCACAACCACCACTATATAAATTATCTAAAAAAGGAATGGAAGATATCTATTGCTATACAGATGAAGATTTGGCAAAAGCATATAAAGAATTAGAAGAAAAAGGCATACAAAGAGAACAGTTAGGACTTCAAAGATATAAAGGACTTGGAGAAATGAACCCAGACCAATTATGGGAAACAACAATGGATCCAGAAAGAAGAATACTAATAAAAGTAAAACTTGAAGATGCTATGAAAGCAGATGAAACATTTACACTTCTTATGGGAGATGAAATAGAGCCAAGAAGAAAATTCATAGAAGATAATGCAAAATATGTAAGAAATCTTGACATATAAAATATTACAATAATAATATAAGTAAATAAGAAGTACAGAGGAGAGGTTGCAATTTGGAACTTATCTAGAATCGCAAGTATTTGAAAATTTGCGTTTCTAGATAAGTCAAAAACTGCAAACTACTTTATTTTGTCAAAATTTTTTAAAAAATCTTGACAAAATAAAAATACATGTTAAAATAGTTAATATAAAATTTAATTCGAAAATTCAAAAAAATTTTATTCTAATTAAAATCAAGAAATAGGAGTAATAATGAAAAATCAAAAAAATATATCAGTTCAAAGCTGGCTTCCTTTTGATAAAATTTTTGATAAGGGAATTATACGATTAAAAGATAAGTCTTATATAAAAATAATCAAAGTAATTCCAATAAATTATAATTTAAAATCAGAATTAGAAAAAGAAGCAATATTAAATTCATATAAAATATTTTTAAAAACTTGCAATTTTGATATTCAAATATTAGTTCAAAGTACAAAAAAAGATTTATCTAATCACATAACTAAAATCAGAGAAAAAATTAAACAAGATAAAAGAAAAAATATTTCAGAAGTATCAGAAAAATATATAGAATTTATAAATAAATTAAATCAAGAAAAAAATTCATCCTCAAAAAATTTTTATATAATCATAAAAATCGAAAATAAAAATCCAGAAGAAGTAAATATATCAGAACTAAATGAAAATTATTTAAAAATAAAAGAATGCTTATCAAGATGTGGCAATAATGTTGTAGAAATTGAGAAAAAGGAGGAATTAAAAAATATATTATATTCATTTTTTAATACAAGAAAAAATTTATTAAAATAAAAAGGAGGAGAAAAATATAAAGAAAAAAGTACAAGATAAAAACAAAATACAAGAAGGAATAATTGATGAAAAAGATTTATTATCACCAGCATATATAGATTTAAGAAATCCCAAATATATTGAAATAGACGAAATGTTTTATTCAACATTATTATGTATTAATTATTACAGAGAACAAAATGAATTGATATTAAAAAGTTTAATAGACACAAATATTAATATAAATATTTCAATATTTTATGAAAAACAAAATACATATAGAACAATAAAAGAATTAACATATAATATAGGAAATATAGGTGTAGATTTGCAAGATGAAAACAAAAACAGACAAGATATTGAAATCGCAGCATTTAGTTATAATGATGCAAAATATATAAGAAAAGAAATGCAAATAAATAATGAGGAAATGTATTATATGTATATTTATTTAACAGTATTTTCAAAAGATAAAAAAGAATTAGAATATTTATTAAATAAAATAGAAGGAATAGCACAAAGTAGAGGAATACAAACAAGAAGAGCATATTTTAGGGAAGAACAAGGATATATTGCAAGTCTTCCGATAATGGATAATCATGTTGATGTAAAACAAGTGACAAAAAGAAATATATTAACAAGTGGACTTGTAGCTACATATCCATTTATATCATCATCACTTTTTGATGAAAACGGAATATTTATAGGAACAAATATATATAATAATTCACTTGTATTTATTGATAGGTATAATACAGAAAAATATAAAAATGCAAATTTATGTATTTTTGGAACAAGTGGAGCTCGGAAAATCATTTTATGCAAAATTATTAATATTAAGAAATAGTTTGCTTGGAATAGAACAATATATAATAGATCCAGAAAGGGAATACATAAATATAAGTAATAATTTAGGAGGTACATTACTAAAAATAGGGCCTACATCAAATACATATATAAATGTATTTGATATTAGAAAAGAAAGCATTGAAGATACAGATAAAGGATATTTAGCAACAAAAATACGGAAAATTAATAGGTTTTTTCAACTTAATATTTGGTGAAATGAATGAAGAAGAAAAAGCAATAATAGAAGAAAAATTAATCGAATGTTATAAATTAAAAGGAATAACATTTGATGACGAAAGCCTATATAAAGAAGAAAACAAAATAAAAAAATTTAAAGAAAGTCAAGATATGCCAATACTAGAAGATTTATATAATATATTAGAAAATGACGAAAAAACAAAAATATTTAAAATAAAATTAATACCATTTGTAAAAGGTTCACTTAAATTTTTAAATAATTATACAAATGTAAAAATAGATAATAAATTAATAATTGCAGATATATATGAACTTGGGGAAGAAAATATAAAATATGGAATGTACATATTCACTGAACTTTTTTGGGATAAAATAAAAAATAATCGAGAAATAAAAAAGGCAATTTACTTAGATGAAATATGGAGACTAATAGGAGTTACATCAAATAAATATGTAGCAAGCTTTATATATAAAATATTTAAAACAATAAGAAAATATGGTGGCAGTGCAGTAGCTATAACACAAGATGTATCAGATTTATTTAGCTTAGAAGGTGGGATATATGGGAAAAGTATATTAAATAATTCTAGTATAAAAACATTTTTCTCTTTAGAGGAAGAAAATATAAAAATATTACAAGAATATTCTAACTTATCTGAAAAAGAAAAGATAGAAATAAAAACACTTAAAAGAGGAGAATGTTTAATGTTTGTTGGAGAAGAACATATATTGACGAAAATCGAAGCAAGTGAATATGAACAAAAAATAGTACAAAATAATTAAATTATGTAAAACTAAAAAGGAGAAAAAAATGGAAGTTGAAGAAAAAGTAGAAAATAAAGTAGAAGAAAAGATAGAAAATACTTTAATAAAAGAAGAGATAAATGTAGAAAAGGAACAAAATAGTTTTCTTGAAAGTACATTTGGAAAAATAATAAATACAGGATGTGATATAGCGCTTAGAACGCTTCTTCCAGATGCAATAGAAGACCAAGTGATAGAAATAAAAAATGTTATATTTACAGACGGAATAAAAGAAGGATTAAAAACAGCAGTAGATTCAGCAATAAATTTAGGAAAAAGTGCAGTAGGAGTAGTAACGGGAAAGTTTGAAAATGTATCACAAGCATATAATGCAATTAAATCTGGAGGAATAATAGATAGTGCATCAAGCATAATTGATAATGCAGTAACTGCAGCAAAAGAAAATGGTCTGATAAATAATACAACAGCAAAAGTAATAAAAAAAGGAAAAAATGTAATAAAAGATTGTATAAGCAGTGGAATAGAAGAAAGTTTTATGGAACAAGTAGACGGAGTAGAAAAAGTCGGAAAATACATAGATAATTGGAATGAGTGTCTAAATCAAAAAGATGTAAAAGGAATGAATAGGGAATATAATAAGATAAAGAAAAAATT
Organism: uncultured Clostridia bacterium; assembly: GCA_944388635.1. Classification (GTDB taxonomy): domain Bacteria; phylum Bacillota; class Clostridia; order TANB77; family CAG-508; genus JAAWPK01. The sequence continues at coordinate 8,929 of CALXJN010000016.1, read as the reverse complement.
AGAAAATCTTATGCCAATAGAAAATACTTTAAAACAAGCAAGAGAAATTGAAAATGTACAAACTCTTATAAAAAACAAAGGAAATTCTTTAGAAAATATTAGTGAAGATGAACTAAAACTTGCAAAAATAATTTAATAAAATTTTGGTCATTCTAGATAAGTCCAAAACGACCAAAATAGAAATAAAGATATAAAAATTAACCTAAATTATGTAAATTAAACTCTTGCAAAAAAAACGCCGGTTTAGTATAATAAGCATATATAAATAGGCAAAAATCGGAGGAAAACAAATGGATAGACCAGATGAAAAAATAATAGAAAGAGACATTGAAAAAGAAATGAAAACAGCATACATCGATTATGCGATGAGTGTTATAGTAGCTCGTGCATTACCAGATGTTAGAGACGGGATGAAACCTGTACATAGAAGAATACTATATTCAATGCATGAAGACGGAATTACATCAGATAAGCCATACAGAAAATCGGCAAATACAGTAGGTTCAGTTCTAGGAAGATACCATCCACATGGAGACGCAGCAGTATATGATGCAATGGTAAGAATGGCACAAACATTCTCACTAAGATATCCATTAATTGACGGACATGGAAACTTTGGTTCAATAGACGGAGATCCACCAGCTGCAATGAGGTACACAGAAGCGAGAATGTCAAAAATTGCAAATTATATGATGAGCGATATAGAAAAAAATACAGTTGATTTTGTGCCAAACTATGACGATAGATTACAAGAACCAAGTGTATTACCAACAAGACTTCCAGCACTTCTTTTAAACGGTTCATCAGGAATTGCGGTAGGAATGGCAACAAATATTCCACCACATAATTTAACAGAAGTAGTAGACGGAATAATAAAAATAATTGATGATGATGAAGTAACAGATGAACAATTAATGCAAATAATTAAAGGACCAGATTTCCCAACAGGCGCAACAATACTTGGAAGAGAAGGAATAAAACAAGCATATACAACAGGTAGAGGAAAAATCATAATGAGAGCAGAAGCAGAAATAGAAGAAATGTCTGGAAATAGGCAAAGAATAGTAATCACATCACTTCCTTACCAAGTAAATAAAGCTAGACTTCATAAATACATAGACGATTTAGTAAGAGATAAAAGAATCGAAGGAATTTCAACAATTAGAGACGAATCAGATAGAACAGCAAATGTTAGATTAGTTATCGAATTAAAAAGAGATGCAAATGCACAAGTAATTTTAAATAGATTATATAAATTTACTCAAATGCAAGATACATTTGGAGTTATAATGCTTGCATTAGTAAATGGAGTGCCAAGAATTCTCACACTAAGACAATGTTTAGATTGCTACATAGATCACAGAAAAGAAGTTGTACTTCGTAGAACAAAATTTGAACTAGAAAAAGCAGAAGCAAGAGCACATATATTAGAAGGTTTAAAAATTGCAATAGATAACATTGATGAAGTAATAAAAATCATAAGAGAGTCTTATGATGACGCAAAAGAAAGATTAATGGAAAGATTTGGATTATCAGACATACAAGCACAAGCAATTTTGGATATGAGATTAAGAACATTACAAGGATTGCAAATTGAGAAAATTGAAGAAGAATACAATGAATTAATGAAACTTATAGAACACTTAAAAGCAGTACTTGGAAGTGAAAGGTTAGTATTTGATATTATTAAAGAAGAACTTCTTGAAATTAAAGAAAAATATGGAGATGAAAGAAGAACAAAAATAATAGCAAGTGCAGAAGAATTAGAAGACGAAGATTTAGTAAAAGAAGAACAAACAGTTATAGCTTTAACTCACTTTGGATACATCAAAAGAATGCCAATAGATACATATAAGAGCCAAAAAAGAGGAGGAAAGGGAATAACAGGAATAGAAACAAGAGAAGAAGACTTTGTAAAAGAAATATTTACAGCTTCAACTCATGATATAATAATGTTCTTTAGCAATAAAGGAAAACTATATAAACTAAGAGGATATGAGATACCAGAAGCAGGAAGAACAGCGAAAGGAACAGCTATAGTAAATCTATTAAGCTTAGATCCAGGAGAAAAAATATCTGCAATAATTCCAATTCAAAATATTGCAGAAGGCAAGTACTTGCTTATGGCAACTAAAAATGGATTAATAAAGAAAACAGCATTATCAGAATATGACACATCAAGAAAAACAGGACTTCAAAGTATAAGCTTAAAAGAAGATGATGAATTAATTGCAGTTAGACTTACAGACGGGGAAGATAATATTGTACTTGTAACAGAGGGAGGACAATGCATAACCTTTGATGAAAAAGATGTAAGACCTATGGGAAGAGTATCACAAGGAGTCATAGGTATAAAACTTGATAATAATGATAAAGTAATAGGAATGGAATCTATAATATCTGGAAGTAAGCAAACATTACTTGCAATTACTGAGAATGGATTCGGTAAAAGAACAGAACTAGATGAGTATAGAGTACAAACAAGAGCAGGAAAGGGTGTAATAACATATAAAATCACGCCAAAAACAGGAAAATTAGTAGGAATAAAACTTGTAGATGAAACAGATGATATAATGCTTATAACAGATACAGGAACAATAATAAGGATAAATGTATCAGAAATAAGTATACTCGGAAGGTCAACTCAAGGAGTAACACTCATGAGAACAAACGAAGGTAAAGTAGTAAGTATAGAAAAGATTCCAGAAGAAGAAAAATAATGTAAACTAAAAAAATGAGGCAGAAAGATAAAAAATTCTGCCTCATTTTTTTAGTTTTAATAATCTAATATCATCTCCAAAAAACCTACAAATATTATAATAAGATGCAAGCCTTGAAAAAATTCTTTCACCGTAAGTTTCAAACAAATTATTCATGTTCAAGTTGGTAGAAATTATAGTTTTTCTAACATTATTATTAGCAGATAAAAGTCTGGCATTAATAATATTAAATAATTCTGTAACTTTAAAAGAATTTAAAGACTCAGCACCAAGGTCATCGATAATAAGTAAATCAACATTAATAATATTATCATAAACTTCTTTTAAATCTGATTTACCAAATCTGTAATCTATTATATTATCAAGCATAATTGGTGAAGTTTGATAAAGCACAGTTCTTTTGTTAGACAAAATTTCTTTTGCAATACAATTAGAAAGAAAAGTTTTTCCAAGCCCAGTATTTCCTAAAAATAATAAATTTTTCTCATCTGGGTTATCAAAATTTTCAACAAATTTTATTGCAATATCTTTAATGTTTAAAATATTTTGTCTTGGAGAGATTTTTGCATTATATTTTTTTACATCTACATTATTTGAATATAAATTCAAATCAAAAGTATCAAAATTTTCTTTTTCAAGATTACCAATATTAGATTTATTAAAATCAATATCAAATATTTTTTGTTTAATGCAATTACAAAGCACAGTTTTTTTATTATCTAAAGTTATATAACCCGTATCTTTGCAAATAGGGCATTCATATATAGGCTCTTTTACTTCAATAGGAATATCAATTGTATTTAAAATTTTATCTTTTTTGTTCTTCAATTTTTCAAAATCAACTTTTAATTTTTTCTCAAGTGCTGAATCTCCTGCTAAAATAGCCTTTGAAATCTCTAATGCAGTTGAATTTAATTTATCATTTAATTCTAATAAATCAGGATGAGAATTATAAAAAGAATCTTTAGCTTTTTCAAAATTAAGTTCAGCTTTAAATTTTTTCTTTTCATATTCTTTTAATAAAGTATTTAAAGTAGAAATATTCAAATTTGCCACCCCTTAAATTAACCTTGGCTGTTAGCATATAAATTATCAAAATTATCATAAGAACGTTGCTCAAAGTTATTATATTTTACTTTTTTCTCTAATTCTTTTTTACTCTTCATTTGATTTTTATATTGGATTAAGAAATTTTGAACATCATCAGAAGTTTTTAAATTTCTATCATGCCAATCAGAAATTATTTTATCAAGATAATCAAAAGAAAAACTTGCTTTTGAGGTAGTTTTCTTTAGAGCTATTTCAATAACATCTAAAGAATAACCATAATCAATATGCCACTTTTCAATATAAGCTTTTTCATATTCTGTAAGAGGTCTTGTTATACCTAATTTCTTTTGAATAGCTTTTTCAATTTTTTGAAGAGCATCTTGTTTTACAAAATACAATTCTAAATCATTAAATGTTTTTACACCATGTTTAGACCAAGCATCAGCGACAACTTGCACATAATTTTTGTGCAAAGCTGAACGCTTTAAGCAATAATTGAATAAAGCAATCATAACTTGCTCATCAAATCCATATTTATCAAACCAAATGCTTATATCTGCATACCAAGCAGGAGACATAAGCCCTTGGAAAAATGTTCTATTAATAGTTTCAATTGAACTTGCTCTAAATTTGCTTTTTTCATTTCTTTCAATATCCTCAACTGAAAGAGAAATTTTTGGATTATAAAGCTTATGAAGTTCAATTTCCTGAAGATTATTAACAATAAAACCAGTACCTTTTTTAGTTATAACACCTAAATCTTCCCAATATTTTAAACCATCTTGAATAGTTTGTATGGGAAGAGCAAGCTTTTTAGATAAATCATTCAATTTTATATCTTTATTATATTTAGAAAGAAATAAAACATACAAATAAAGCTTAATATAATCTCCAGAAGATTGAGATAAATATTCCGAGAAAAATATATCAGGTATATTTGTCATAGAAAATAAAGATGTTTCATCGTTTTGCTCAAGTTTCATATAAATTCCCCCAAATAAAAATATTTATCTCAAAGTAAAAAATCTAATGAAATTAGATTTTGAGTATGTGAATTATTATATCATTTTATGTAGAAAAAAACAATAAAATAAAAATATTTAAGAAATATATTTTTATGTGCCATTATAATAAACTGTCAAAAGCACTATTCGGACAATTTCCAAAAAATCAAATTAATTATAACATAAAATATTGAAGCAAGGAAATCTATATGATATAATCAAAACAAAAAAAGGAGAGAAAACAAATGACACCAGAAAAGAAAAGTTTAATAATAATTATAATAAGTATAATCGTACTTTTATTTTCATTAACAGGAATATTTATTATAATAGCACAGAGTCAAATAAAACTACCAGTAAAACAGCCACAAGGAGAAAATGAAGTAGAAATCGGAGGCATTGCATTAGAGGTTGAAACAATAAGCTATGCAGGAACATTTAAAACAAGAGGAGTTGTAGTAAGAGCAGAAAAAGAAAGTTTAATAGTAATGCCAACTGTTTCAAACAATGAGTATAGAGTTGAAGAAAAATTTTTATACAAAACGCAAGAGCATGAACAATTAAAACAAGGACAAGAAGTAGAAATAACATATCACTATAACGAAACAGAAGAAATGTATACTTATGAAGCAATAATAGAAAAAGTAGAAATTTTAAAAGAAAAAAGTAAAACAGAAATACCAGAAGACATAATAGTAAACGCATATAGTACAAAAGACAATGTAAAAATAAATATAAATAAATTTGCAAATACAGAAATAAATTTTACAATAACAGATACAAACGAATATAAATACAATTATTCAAAAATGAAATATGATGTACGTAAATATAACCCACCACCAACAAAAACAGAAGCAATTGAAACAGAAACTGGAATGGCAGTACCTGCATATGATCCATGGCCAGAATTAACAAAAATAAATGATGTATCTACAGAAAAAAATTATCAGCTAGATGAAAATGGACAAATAGAAGCAAATATTAATTGGGAAGAAGTATATGGAAAACTAGAGGAAGGAAAGTATAGAATATCTTTAGCAACAGTAAACGGAACAAGAAAAGAAATTATAGGAAATAATACAACATACAAACTTGATGCTATAACAATACAAATAGATTTTGAGATAAAACACAATAATGAAATAGAAATAGGAGAAATAAGAAAATATTAATATGGAAGAAAAAATTGCATTAGTAACAGGTGCCTCAAAAGGAATTGGCAGAGAATGTGCTAAAATTTTAGCAAAAATGCGGAATAAAGGTAATTGCAAATTATAATAAATCAGAAGAATTAGCCAAAAACTTAAAAGAAGAATTAGCAAAAGAAAATATAGAAATAGATATATACAAAGCAGATATAGGCAATAAAGAAGAAGCAAAACAAATGGTAAAAGATATAATAAAAAAGTATGGAAAAATAGACATATTAATAAATAATGCAGGAATATCCCAAACAAAGCTTTTTACAGATATAACAGATGAAGAATGGGAAAAGATGATAGCAGTAAATTTAAGTTCTGCTTTTTATATAACAAGAGAAACTTTAAAAAGCATGATAAAAAACAAAGAAGGCTCTATAATAAATATTTCATCAGTATGGGGAATAACGGGAGCATCGTGCGAAGTTCACTATTCGACAGCAAAAGCACGGCATTATAGGAATGACAAAAGCACTTGCGAAAGAAGTAGGACCATCAAATATAAGAGTAAATGCAATTGCACCAGGGATAATTGATACAGATATGAATAATGAACTTTCAAAAGAAGAATTAGAAGAGTTAGAAAAAGAAATACCAATAAAAAGAATAGGTAAACCAGAAGAAGTTGCAAAATGCGTAAAAATGCTTGTAGAAAACAAATATATAACCGGACAAGTAATTACAGTTGATGGGCGGCTGGATAGGATAAAAAAATAAGGCTTTTAAAGCCTTATTTTTTTATTAATCATTTGATATTTTTCTTTTATAATTTCCAGATATAAGTTTAGGTAAATATGTAATAATCTTATATATTGTAAGCCTTATTTTTTTGCTCCAAATATAAGCACGTCTCAATCTTGGACGAGAATCTAAACTTAAATCATCTTGTAAAATTAAAGAAGTAGGAAGCTCCTCAATTTCAAAAGAATAATTTTGATTATCATTATTATCCCAATTTCCATTTCCATCATTAAAACAGAAATGCAAAGAATCAGAATCATCTAAAGTTATTTCAGCTTGGAAACCAAGCTCAGTTTTTTCCATTTTAACATCAGTAATATTATTCCATTCAGAACCAAAGCCATAATGAATAAAAACTTCTTCAGCTTGTTCTTGGAATAATTTACCAGTATATGATATTTTTACTGTTGAATTTGCAACAAGTTTATCAGTATTAAAAAAAATATTTTTTGTTAGTTCCATAAAAATCTCCTATATATTTTATCTTTTGATGAATATATTATAATATTAAATAAATTAATATTCAAGCTTTTTTTACAAAAAAACTATTTTATTTTTAAAATTTTACCAATTATATAAAAATTGTCCTCATCTTCAACACGAATTTCGTCGAAAGATTTGTTTTCAGCCTTTAAAATAATCTTACCCTTTTTAGAATAAAATTTTCTAATAAGAATTTGACCATTATAGTAAAAAATACCAAATTCTTTAGAACTTAAAGGAGTATTTAGCTCAACAAAAACATAACTATTCTTCTCAAAAGTAGGCTCCATTGAATTATCTTGCATTTTCACAGCAACTGCAGCACTAGGAACATTTGGAGGACAATCTATAAAATCTCCAATTTTATCAATTGCTAAAATTTTATTACAAGAAATATAATCAATAGCATTATAGCTAGCCTGTTCTACATTAATTTCTTTATCATAAGTAAACATAAGTGGTTGATAAGGCATATTTAAAGCTTTGCATATATTTCTTAAAGCCTTGTGGCTAGGATTTCTCTCGCCTTTTTCAATATGAGTTAAATGACCAATATTAATATCAGTAACTCTAGCAAGCTCTGTTTTAGTCATGCCTTTTGATTTTCTTGCTTTCGCAAGCATGTCGCCTATCATAAAATTCTACCTCTTTCTTCATAATTTGATAATATTATACAAAAAAAAGACGAAATTGTCTAGCAGTAAATAAGAAAAAGTAAAAATATATTGTAAAGAAAATGACTTTGTGTTAATATTTTAATATAAAGAATGAAAAATTTATGTTGGGGGTATTTATGAGAGAAAAACGAAGCAAAAAAGTAATACTAATTTATGTACTACTTATATTAATATTATGTATTCGGAGTATTTTCAACAATATTCGCATTGATAAATGCAACAAACACAAATATAATAAGCAATGTAAAAATAAACAATATTGATGTATCAGGCTTAACAAAGCAAGAAGCAGAAGAAAAAATACAAAAACAAGTAGATAGCATAATGGAAGAACCAATAAAGCTAAAACATGGAGATATAGAAAGATCAATTACCTTAAACCAAATGGAGCTTAGTGTAGATGTACAAGACAAAGTATATGAGGCATGTACACTAGGAAGAGATAAAAATATAATAGTAAATAATTATAAAATATTAGAAGTAATGTTTTTTGGAGAAAATATCGATTTAAGCTATGAATTTAATAATGAAATTACAGAAAGTATATATAGTAACTTAGATGATGAATGGCAAGATAAATTTGTTGACAACAGTTATTACATAGACGATGATAAATTAATCATAAGCAAAGGAAAAGAAGGCGTTATAATTGATAATGAAGCATTACAAGAAAAAATAAATAACCTAATAACAGATAGAATTCAAGGGATAAAGACAAATGAAATAGAAATACCAACAATAACAAAACAGCCAGAAAATATAGATTTAGAAAAAATAAAAAATGAAATATATAAAGAGCCAAAAGATGCTTCTTATGACGAAAATACTGAAATATTAACTCCACACGTAAATGGTGTAGATTTTAAAATATCAATAGAAGAAGCACAAAAAATATTAGAAGAAGAAAAAGAAGAATACGAAATCCCACTACAAATTACAACACCTAATGTAACAACAGACAAACTTGGAGAAGAAGCATTTCCAGAAAAATTAGCAAGCTTCTCAACAAGATATGACGCAAGTAACAAAAATAGAGCAACTAACATAGAACT
>CALXJN010000015.1 GCA_944388635.1 uncultured Clostridia bacterium | reverse complement strand
AACATTAATTCCAGCAGAAATATCTAAAGAAACAAGAGACAAAATAAGAAAAATGGCAGAAAAAGCATTTAAAGCAATAGACGGAAAAGGGTTATCAAGGGTTGACTTTTTCGTGGAAGATGAAACTAATGAAATATACTTAAATGAAATAAACACAATGCCAGGTTTTACGCGGAATAAGCATGTATCCAAAGCTATTTGAAAATGTAGGAATAAATTATAGTAATTTATTAGATAAATTGATTGAATTAGCACTAGAATAATGATATAATAAATGCACCATGAATATGGAGGATGTTAAATGATATTTAAGGACTATTATAAAATATTAGGATTTGAAACAAATAGAGTTACACTAGACGATATAAAAATAGCATTTAGGGAACAAGCAAAGAAATACCACCCAGACTTAAATGAAGGTTCAGAAAATGCAGAAGAGAGATTTAAAGACATAAATGAAGCATATAGAATATTATCTAATCCAGTAAGCAAAAAGAAATATGACAGAAACTGGAATAGCAACATAGGGAAAAAGAAAAACAGAGAAGAAAATGCAAGGAATATAAACCATAGTGATTCGGTATTTGGAGAAGTTATCAATATGTTTTTCGGACCAAAAAAAGAAGAAGAACCAAAACCAAAAAAATCAAAAGGAAAAAATCCAATAAAAGGCGAAAATGTAGAAACAGCAATAAATGTTTCTATAGAAGAAGCCTTTTTTGGAGGAAGCAAAAAAATTTCTTTAAGAGCAATAGATCGGAAAAATGAAAACTTTTACAATAAAAATTCCAGCAGGTATTAGAGAAAGCGAAAAGATAAGATTAATAGGTCAAGGGAAAAAAGGTGAAAATGGAGGAAAAAACGGCGATTTATTAATTAAAATTAATATAGAACAAAACAAAAAATTTAGGCTAGAAGGTTGTACACTTTATACAGATTTAAATTTAACACCATGGGAAGCGGCATTAGGTGCAAGAATTAATATAGAAGGAATAGACGGACAAGAAACAGTATATATACCACAAGGAATAGAAAGCGGAGAAAAAATACGAATACAAGGAAAAGGGTATAAAGATGGAAAAGGCGGAAGAGGAGAACTTGTTGCAGAAGTAAAAATTATGGTACCAAATAAACTATCAGAAGAAGAAATCGCAATATATGAAAAATTAAAAGAAGTATCAAGCTTTAACCCTAGATAAATCAAGGAATAAGTTGACAAATGGTAAAAAATAATGTATAATTATGTTTAGTGATACTACAAAAGACAAGCTATGCATAATTGGAAAGAGGTGCAATAATGGAAATAGTACAAGGAAAACATTTTAGTATAACAGATCCAAAAGGAATAAACACAGTAATATATCAAGTAAATAGAACAGAAAAAGAATACCTAAAAGATTTTCCAAAATATACAGTTCAAAGACTAGACTATACATCAGAAATAAGAGGAGACTCAACAAGAAAAACATATTTTGTCGATGAACCATCACCAGAAGGTAATCAACTAGTAATACTATCTTTCGGAAAAGAAAAGGTAGTAATTAACATGGGAATACTTTTAGGTGATGAGGTTAAAATTACTAAAAAACCAGCACCATTCAAATTTGATACATTATATTCAGAAAAAGAAGAAGAATATAAAAATTTTAATTATACCCCTAATTTAAAAAGGGCAATATCAATTATAGATCCAGAAACAGCAGAAGAAGTAAAACCAGTTCTATATTTTGATGAAAAAACAAATGAAGTAAAAGGAAAGTGTAAATTGAAACCATACAAATCTTATTTCGCATTTGAAATAAGAGAAAGCTAGGAGGATACAAAAATGGCAGAAAGAGAATTAAAAAGTAAACCTGCAGGAGTAAATGATAATTTAGAAGTAACTTACACAAGTTTTGCAACAAACAGAGAAAAAACAGAAGCAAGAACAGGCGAAGGAAAAGAATTTGATAATGAAGAGTTATTAAGAATGTTAGGCTTTAAAGAAAATGCCCAAGGGATAATGACTTTAAGTGCTTCTCCTAATAACGTTGAAAAAGATGCAAAAGGAAAAGTAGTCAGAAGGACAAAAGCAGGTAGAACTTTAACAGATAAAGAAACAGAAAGATAGAGAATTACTAAAGAGTAGGTGAAATATATGCACTATAAAATTAAAGGGGCTATAAAAAGAAATAAAAATAGATTTATAATATTTGTAGTACTATGGTTCATGATGGCCATAGTACTTGTTGCGCCTATTGCATATGCTCAAGATAAAGCTACAATAGACGGCGTATTTGATTTCGGAAGATGTATAACAGAGCTTATGAACGCATATACAAATTTTGGAGATGTGCTTCGGAAACTTTGGAAACTACATAACCGAATTTTTTAGTTTACTTTGGAAATTTACATTAGCATTTACAGTATTTATGTTTGTAGGCTTTGTAAAAACAGCTCCAAAAAATGAATATACAGATATAGAGCAAGGCTCAAGTGATTGGGCATCAGGTGGAGAGCAATATAAAGTATTAAGCAGACATAAAGGAATAATACTTGCAGAAAATAACTATTTACCAGTAGATAAAAGAGGAAACGTAAACGTATTAGTAGTTGGACGGTTCAGGTTCTGGTAAATCAGCATCATATTCAATACCAAATGCATATCAAATGCTAGGCTCTTATGTATTTACTGATCCTAAAGGAGAGCTATATGACAAAACAGCAGGATTTTTGCAAAATAATGGGTATGATATAAAAGTACTAAACTTAGTAAGACCACAAAACAGTGACGGATACAACCCACTTATGCACATATCATCAGAGTTAGATGTAGACGTTATTGCTAATACAATAGTAAAAGGTCAAAAAACAGAAGGAAGCAATGCAGATCCATATTGGGACGATATGGCAGAAATGCTACTTAAAGCATTAATATATTATTTAATAGCAACAAGACCAGAAGAAGAACAAAATCTAGCAAGTTGTGCAGAACTTGTTAGAGCAGCAAATACAAATGGAGGAAACAACCTGCTTTCAGAACTTATGAGCCAATTGCCATATGACCACCCAGCAAGAATGTACTATAAATCAATCGAAATAGCACCAGAAAAAACATATGGATCAATACTAAGCTCATTACAATCAAAACTTGGTAAATTCGATTCAAAAGAAATTGCAGAACTTACTTCAACAGACACAATTGACTTTGAAGAAATAGGAAAAAGAAAAACAGCAGTATATGTAATATCATCAGACACGCATACAGCTTATGACTTCTTATTAACAATATTTTTTGCACAGATGATACAACAACTATATGATTTCGCAGACTTAAGTGGAGGGCAACTTCCAATGCCTACATTTTTTATACTAGATGAGTTTGCAAACATAGGAAAGGTACCAGACTTTGACAAAAAAATATCAACAAGTAGAAGTAGAAAAATACAATTTAGTGTAATATTGCAGAACTTAGACCAACTAGAAGCAGTATATGAAAAATCTTATGAAACAATAATCGGTAACTGTGATACACATGTATTTTTAGGAAGTAACTCACAAAAAACAGTAGAATATTTTTCAAAAGCATTAGGAGAAAAAACAGTATCAAGAGACAGTATATCAGTAAATAAAGATAGACAAAACTGGATGCAAGGTAAAAGTGTGTCAGACCAGATAAATGCAAGAGCACTTTTAACACCAGATGAACTCAGAAGATTTGACAATGATTACTGTATAATATTCGAAAAAGGTGTAAGACCAATAAAAGCAAAAAAATATTATTACTTTATGAAACCAGAAGCAAAAAGACTTGCAGAATTTACATTAAGCCATAATGATGCAAGAGATATAGAAAGAGGAAACTGGAGAAAATATAATCCATATAACCCATACACTCCAGAAAATGAGAAACAACCAACACAAGACTTAAAAGTAGAAAGTTTAGACGATTTATTTGAAGATGAACCAAAAGAAGAAAAGCCTAAGAAGAACAAGATAGTAAATAAAAAAGAAGAAGCGCCAATATTGCCACAAGAAGAAATAAAAGAAAATGAAAATCAAGAAGAGACAGGAGGAAGCGGAGAAATAGATTTACAAAAAGAACTAGAAGCAAAATTTGATGAACTCTTCGGCCCAGTAGACGAAAACTAAAATAAAAATAAAAGAAAATGAAAGATTTCATTTTCTTTTATTCATTTTATCGAAATCGATTTAACCAAAGTTAACGTTTGGACTTACAGGTACAGGAGCAGACGGCGACGGATATTCACTTACACTAAAATAGGACTTTGTTATTCATTTATATATACAAAAAAGGCTAGGAGAATGCATTGAACCAAATGTTAAAATTTTGGGTTCAGTACAAATCCTAGCCTTTTAGCACAAGAAATTTATGCAAAATTAATAATTAATTGTTGTCTTTTTCCAATTATCTAATATATCTTTAGGTATATCTAAATTACCTTTACCAATACCAAGCTGTGTTCCGTGGTTTATTAAAGCCATGATAGTCGCTACCACCAGAAACAAGTAAATGATTTTGAGAACAATAATTTAATAGAAATTTGGTTTGTTCTTTGGAAAAAGTAGTGTAATAACATTCTATACCATCTAATTTATAATTTCTTGTTAAAATCTCAAAAAAATTAGTAGAATTATCGCCATATATAAAAATATGTGGTAGGAAGACTAAGCCACCTGCAGATTTAATTAAATCTATTACTTCTGATATAGAAGGATAAAAACTACTTTTATCTATAAAAAATTTACTTTTAGAATTAGTCATACATTCTCTATAGAAAATATTAGAATTCTCCCAAGCTCTATCATTTTCGAGAATTTCTTTATTTTTAGGATATTTTTTGAATTCATTAAATATGACATCTCCAGAAAATTCAGTATCATAATTTATAGATATATTATAATCCATATAAATTCCGAGTTTTTTACAAATTTTAAGTAGTTTTTCAGCTTGCCATTTATTGTCTTCAGCTTCACTATAATAAATTATTGGTAAAACTTTATTAAATATATCTGTATCAATATTATATCCTAATAGTTCAATAGTCTGTCCTTCTATAGAAGTATAAAGTTCACAACCTTTAATAATTTCTCCTGAAAAATAATTTTTAACATCAATTTGTTTCAATTCATCATAAGCCTTGCAAGTAACATGATCCGTTATAGATAAAAATTCAAGTTTAGCTTTTTCAGCATTTTTTAATAAATCAATTAAAGTATCTGTACCATCAGAATATGTAGTATGTGTATGTAAATCTATCATAATAAATA